>NZ_LWFT01001150.1:0-34567 GCF_001635105.1 Oleiphilus sp. HI0079 | reverse complement strand
GTGATAAAAATGGCTTATTACCAGTTAGGGTTTTCGTTAGAGGAAGAGCAAGCCTTGGATATTGTTGCTTTCTTAAAAACCCTGGACGGATCGCCTGTGCCAAATCGTTTAAACGCTGCGGCCATTAGCGGAGTGAAGTAATGAGACTTCAATCGCTGCGTCGCCTGATCATTTTTCTTCTTTTGCTCGTGTTTGGTTGTATCGCGATCATTGTGACCGCCCAGATAGACGCGAAGAACATGGAGAATATGCGAATAAATGCGGCGTCATTGAACACAGCTGAGTTTCAGCTCATTCAAGAGATGCAGTCGATCAACCAGGCAAGCAGGCGAAACTTCGACAAATTGAATATGCTTTTCGAGCGTGTAGTACACGATGCGACGTGGCTCGTGCAGCACTCGGCGGAGTACGAGCCTATGGTGTTAGATATGTTGATGTCTTACACAGAGGAACTGCGATGGATTGTTGAAGATTTAAAAACGAATAGTGCCATTAAATATAACTCAACCCGCTATTTAGCTCCTGAGTTGCCTAGCTTGTTTTCTTTGCCTGGGGCTAAACGACTCTCGATCGAAGAACGTCAGTATGTGCAAGGATATTTGATCGAGCCGAAGTTAGAAGGCTGGCAGATGACTTGGCATGCCGTCAGACTCATTGAGGAAACCATAGGGGAATTACCCGAAGAGATAGGCCGCTTTGCTCGTCATTTGGCGTTGTATGATCGCTCGATTCAGAAAAGGCGGGTTGAGGAGAAAAAGCTTCTAGAGCATCTTAATGGCCGTTTTAGTTCTCGCCTGTTGAGTATCGAGCAAGCCCATTTCGATCAAATAAACACAATGGGGCAGTTTGCCTCGGTCGCGTTAGCTATCCTCGTCATTGGCTTGATGACGTGGGGCTTTCGCGTGTCTATATCGGCGACCAAATCCAAAGAAGAACTCGCGGAAGTGAATCGGAATCTCGACGAAAAAGTAAAACAAGCGACGCGCCAGCTTCAGGAGCAAATGGTCGATCTGGAACGGCAAAAATTGCGTGCTGAAGATGCAACCAAGGCGAAGAGTGAGTTTCTGGCCAACATGAGTCATGAGATTCGTACCCCTTTGAACGGTATCAATGGTATGGCGCAGATTCTCCAGCGCTCGGGCTTAAATAGCGATCAGCGTTCACAAATTGAAACGATTCTGACAAGCACCGGCAGCTTGACGCAGATTATTAACGACATACTCGATTTCTCGAAAATAGAGGCAGGAAAGATTGAAATTGAGCGTATGGATTTCAGCTTATTGGCGTTGATTGAGAGTGCCGTGGATCAAGTCACCATGCTCGCAAATAAATCCGAGAACCAGTTGGTTATTCAATACAGTTCTCGCCTACCTGAATACGTAAACAGTGACCCCAGCAGAATACGGCAAGTTATGCTGAATCTGCTATCGAACGCGAATAAGTTTACCAATGGTGGCGTTGTTGAGGTTCGTGCTGAAGTGATGGAGCGTATGGGTGATGCTTATTTTAAGATTTCGATAAAAGACAGTGGCATTGGAATTTCAGAAGACAAATTGGCATATATCTTTGAGGCGTTTTCGCAAGAAGATACATCTACAACACGCAAGTTCGGCGGCACAGGACTTGGTCTCACCATTTGTAAGCGACTCGCACAGCTGATGGGCGGCGATATTGCAGTGACGTCTACGCAAGGCAAGGGCAGCAGATTTAGTTTTTTCTTACCTTTAATCGAAGCCGATGTTCCCGAGAGCGAGGTGCGTTCAGGCCCTTTGCGACATATTAAGCCGATGATTTTTGATAACAATGAGGTCCGTCGTCGGGCCATGCGTAATCATCTGGAAAGTTGGGGGCTTGAAAGTGTTGTGTTTGAGGATGTGTCGGACTTTATGCTTGCCTTGCAGCAGTTAGTTGGAGACAGAGGTTTATATGCGGATGTAAGCTGCATTATTGCTGATATGGACGATTACCAACAGGTGTTAAGCGAAGCATTGGGCAAGCTGACGAAAGCCTTGCCAAAGCTTTACCTGACGCCTTTATATTCTGAAGATTTTGGTGAGTTTGATCGAGCAGTATTTGTCAAAGAGGTGCGCAGCCCCATTAAACCCTCGGAGTTTTTGGATGCGCTCGCAGACGCGCATTCCAGCTCTGTTGGTGAAGAGTTTAAGTCTGAGGACGAGCCAACATACAATTTTGATGGGCGAACCATCTTGCTGGTGGACGATAACGAGATCAACCGCATGGTTGCTGAGTTAATGCTGACCAACGTTTCAGTTAATGTAGTGATGGCGGAAGATGGAAGGCAGGCCGTTGATGCACTTCAAGAGCAAGACTTTGATCTGGTGTTTATGGATTGCCAAATGCCGGTAATGGATGGCTATGAAGCGAGCAGATCGATCCGGCAATTGGCTGCGCCGAAAAAGGCGAACGTACCGATCATTGCGATGACAGCAAACGCAATGAAAGGAGACAAAGAAATGTGTCTTAATGCAGGTATGGACGACTACATTGCAAAACCGGTCGATGCTCAAAAGTTGTATGCCTTAATGGGCAAATGGCTTGGACATATCCACGGAGAGGGCATTTCAGCGCGCGACTAGTGAGCGAGCGCCGCCTTTTGAAACGCTTACCTTAGCTCGCAATCCGCAATCCGCAATCCGCAACTCAACGATACACGCTCAACGAATGGTTGTAGCTCGCGCTATTTGTCGAACCAGTGTTGTGTTCGGTTTACCAAAGCGACTAAAGACAACATCACAGGCACCTCAACCAATACACCAACCACGGTCGCAAGCGCTGCGCCCGAATTTAGGCCAAACAAGGAAATCGCTACGGCTACGGCCAATTCAAAAAAGTTAGAGGTGCCGATTAAGCAGGCTGGTGCTGCAATGTTATGCGGCAGTTTGAGTGCTTTCGCGCCACCGTAAGCGATTGCGAAAATCACGTAGGTTTGAATCAAAAGTGGAATGGCGATCAATACGATTGCCAGTGGCTTGTCGAGAATCGTTTGCGCCTGAAAGCCGAATAGCAATACCACTGTGGCCAAAAGCCCGGTCACAGACCACGGTTTTACGACAGTCAGGAAACGGTTTAGCCGTTCATGATTATTGTTTTTCCCCGCCGCCTGATCATCAGGTCGATCAAGCCGAATACGGGTTATCACACCTGCAACCAACGGGATCACGACGTAAAGAATGACCGAGAGCAAGAGCGTTTCCCATGGCACGGTAATGTCACTCAGACCAAGTAAGAAGGCCGCGATAGGGGCAAAAGCGAAGATCATAATGATGTCGTTCACTGATACCTGAACGAGTGTGTAGTTGGGGTCGCCTTTGGTTAGCTGGCTCCAGACGAATACCATTGCGGTACAGGGAGCAACGCCAAGCAAGATCATGCCCGCAATGTATTCAGAGGCCGTTTGTGGGTCAACCAAGTCCGCAAAAATTACTTTAAAAAACAGCCAGCCAAGCGCTGCCATCGTGAACGGCTTGATGAGCCAATTCACGATGACAGTGAGCAGGATACCTTTTGGCTTTTTACCCACTTCCTTCACGGCGCTAAAGTCGATTTGCACCATCATTGGGTAAATCATGACCCAGATAAATAGCGCTACCGGAATATTCACATGGGCATACTCGATGCTAGCAATGAGCTCAAAGGCACCCGGTGCCAATACGCCGAGACCGATTCCTGCGGTGATACTGATGGCAACCCAGATACTGAGATAGCGTTCGAAAATACCCATGTTGTTCCTTACTTTTGAATTGGCGGTGACGCTTTTGGATCACGCAGGTTCGCGTATTTTGCGCGTTGCGCGTAAATTAGAGCTGTACTCGGGTTTTATATCAAGGGCGATAAAAGTTAGGCGTGTGTCCGGTCCACTTTTTAAAGGCATTGCAGAAGTTCGCAGCGTCTGAAAATCCCAGTTCGAACGCGACATCTTCATTTGTATGCTCGCCGCGTTGCAGCATCGCAATAGCGATCTGACAGCGAATTTTTCCCATGAGTGTGTTGTAGTTCAGTCCGATGCTTTTGAGTTTACGTCTGAACGTGCGCTCGCTCATGAACAGCGCGTCTGCAATCTCTTTTGAATTCGGGAACTCTTCTTCGTTGTTTAAGACAAAGCGATCGAAACGATCGACCAAAGCAAACTCGTTTTTCAAGGTCTCCATTAAGATATTAAGATCGTGAATGCTGTTATCTAATTCGGAACGTTCTCTTGGCTCATAAGTGATGTCTCGCTGGAGATCTTTTAGGTCCATCACCCATTCGTTGAATTTTGCCTTGTCTTCTACATCACAGTTGAAGCGCTCTTTGAAGAATGATTTGTCTTCGTTCGAGAGCGCCATAGAGAAGCGAATGGTATGCACTTTAAAATCTCGTTGGGCGATTGTCCGACCGAGAGAAACCATGCCGCTTATGGTCAACTCGAAGAGAAGGTGCACTAACTCCTCACTGAGGCCGGCAACGTTCACAAACCGGTTAGTAAAGGTGTGCTCATCCTGAATGACGGTGAGGTCGGTTAAGCTGCCAATGAGCTCATAGTAGGCGAGTGTAATATTGAGCGCTTCATATAAAGAAGGAACATGGCGCAGCCCGGCACCGAGTATTCCAAAGTCATCCAATCCATAACGCTCGCCAACAGCCACACCAAGCCCGATCGAAAATTGATCGCGAACAATGCGGTTGTTGCATTCAAGTGCAAGAAAGGAAGGGAGGAATTCGTTGTGCAAGTGTTGCTGTAGATCGAGCTCTTCAATGAGTGCATCGCACCAAGGCCCTTTGCCTTGTTCGCGCAGGTAATCTAGTAGGTACCGAAGCTCAACACTCGGATATTGTTGGTCGCCAATGCTTGCTAGATGTTTTAGCTCAATGGATGGCTTTAGCTCGGGTGAATCGCTCATTATGGCTGCGTGCTACTAATTGATAATCTTGTTGTGAGTCGTTGAATGGCACCCTATTGGAGAGGCCATGCATCCCGCGGTCATCGCAGTGAATAATCGCTCATTCGATGTGCGCAGTCTATGGGAAAGTTGGCAAATTGCACACAAGTGTTCGCCTACTTTTCAGGTAATGGCATATGAGGTCGAGGCATAGAAGGCCTCAACCGTGATTTGCGATCGAGTGAACGCTACGTGCAAAGCCTCTAAACAGGTTGCGCTGGTCTGCCTGAAAAGGCAGATACTCGGGATGCCACTGAACGCCCATCATAAAACGATGTGAAGGCGATTCTATCCCTTGAATAAAGTGGTCGCGGTCAGCGGCCACGGCTTTTAGGTCGCCTCCTAAACGGTCAACCGCTTGCTCATGGAGGCTATTCACACAAGCTTGCTCTGTGCCTAATAGAGCGTGCAGCCTTGAATTCGATTCAACCTTTACAGGCTTTTTTGCTCGGAGCGTTCTTCGGTTGGAGGTAAGCTGACGATGCGGCCTGATATCGTTTAAAAGCGTTCCACCTTGAGCGACATTGAGCAACTGGGCACCGCGACAGATTCCAAACAGTGCGACGTTGCGCTTGAGCATGTTTTCCAAAAGCGCTAGCTCAAAACGGTCTCGTTCCGGGTCATACGCGCGCTTTTTTTTGTCGTCCTTCAATAAGCCATATAGCTCTGGCTCGATGTCGTCGCCACCGCCAATGATCAAGCCATCATATTCTTCGGGTGTGACTTTATCGCCAGGGCTTGCGTATTCTATGTCTAGGTTTAGATGTCTCAGGGCATAACGTGTCGCCCACCAACCAAATTTAAGTCGCTTGTTCGGCCCTGTCACTAACACTTTTGGTTTCGTGTTGCTCATTGTACGGCTCCTTATCAAAAGAATGGGGTCACGCGATTGAGTGTTCTTTGCGATGGCGTACTAAGCCGGATCGATTTTCTCAAGCTGGTCGTCGATCTGTTCACTCCATTTATTTGAGAACCGATGGCTTAAATTCTGCATTGACTCGAGATACTCCGCGGCAAGCTCGGGCAACGATTTGTGATTTGCGAGTGATTCAACCTGAAGCCAGTTTTGCCATACAGTCCAAAGCTCCCAACTAGGCTCGTCGATTTCACAGTTTGGCAGACGATAGTGCAGTGTTGGGCGCGCTTTAACACGCGAGTCTTTCACTACCTCACGAACGCGTTGTTCATCGATGTGCGCAAAAAGTGGCAGCATATCGAGTGAGCGATTACGGGTCGGGTTGTACTCTAGATAGTCGTCAATAAGCTGATCCATTGTCGGCTTATAGTCTGGTGCGAGCACTTTTTGAATGTATTCCGTTTTGAACGGCGCAATGTACGGCGTGATGCGGCGCATCAAATCCACATTTTCTTTTTCGACTAGCCAATCGTGCATCACAATATAGGCTTGCAGATAACGCAGGATCGTCTCGGCTTCAAGCGAGGGTAGTTCTGGATTTAGATGCACGCCAAACGCATAGCGCAGTGACTCTTTCGTACCCTCTGCGCCGGCCTTTCTCAACTCTGGAAAAATAGGATTGAGGATCGAAAGCTCCTTCATCTTAATAGGGTCTGTCACGATCTCCCAAGGAACGAAAAGCTCCGCTGAGTTTGTTAAGGCATCTGTGTACAGATCGATCACCTTCATGCGTAGATCTTTTCCTGATTCGTCTTCTTCGACTTCAATTTGCTCGCCATGCTTTTTCAGTAGTTCTGCATCGAGTTCGATACGAAAATTACCCAAGCGCGAATCCTTTAAGTGATAAACAAACGGACTTTCAATTTCTTCGACGCCGCCAAATCGCAACTGTAACAAGTGTACGATCTTGTCTGGCGACAAGCCTGCAAGCTCTACCTCAACGCCTACTCGGCGTAGATCATCGTCTTCGGTACGTTTGTATTCGGGTGTCCACTGATGTTGCTGAGTCATGATAAGTACCTCTGATTGGTTTAGTCGTTCGCAGGAAACAGGTTGGTGTAAGGGCTGGTGAAGGGCAGGTGAAGGGCGGAGAACCCCATGCAGGCGATTCTCCGCGATACCTTCGCTGAGCCTTTAAGCGTCAGCCATTTCTTCTATTTGAGATTTTGCAGCAGAGATTTTTCGCTTCAGCTGCTCCACCTTTTCCTCTATTTTTTCCTTACTGTCTTCAAAAAGCGCTTCTCTAGAGTCCGCAGCTTTGTGCTCTGCGTACTCTTTTTTGAGCTTCGCTTTTTGTTCATCGAGTTGCTTCTCCCAAGACTCAATTTGATCATGAAGCGTATTTTTTAGTTTCTCTGTCATAGACATGCTGTTTCTCCTGATTACTGATATTGGATTTTTCTCTTTTATAAACACGACAGCGGCGGTTTAACTTTCGACTTCAAGTTTGCTCTCAACCTTCTCGACGCCAGAGGTATTGTTGGCGATTGCTATAGCGAGATCGGCTTCCGCCTGCGTTGGCACTGAGCCACTCAAAATGACCACGCCATCTTCCGTTTCGATATCGATGTTTTTGCTTGTTACTTCGTTTTCAAGCAACAATTTCATCGCCAGCACAGCGTCGACACGCGCATCCACCAGCTGTTCATCAATGGGTGCTTCTGCAGAGCCTTGCGCGACTGTTAAGTTATTTTCAACCTCAGTGACACCTTCAACGCTTGCGGCAATTTCCTCTGCCAAACGCTGATCCAGCTCATTGTCCACTCGACCAGTCAGAAATGCGGTGGTGCCGACAACGGTGGTGTCGATCTCAAAGTTATTCAGGTTTTTGTCCAGCATTAAGGCCATTTCTACTTTTCCATCAAGCCAAGCTGAATTGAGCTTACCTTCCATCTCGTGTGCATATCCTTGGCCCGCTAATGCTGAACCGGAAACGGTTGCTGTAACAGCCGTTGAAAGAATGGCCGAGGCTAGAAATGATTTATTGAAGTTCATACTGTGCTCCCTGTTAAAAATGGTGTTCAACGCTAAGCGTCAATGAATAGGTTGCAGGGGTCGTGCCAGAATATAAAGCATATAAAAATCAATGGTTTATATGTTTATTGGTTATTTGGAGGGTACTTTGATGGGCGAAATTTACCGATCGTTTGAAAAAAGTTCAGGGAGGGAGAGCGTTAGATACGCTTTAACGTCAAGCCTAGTACGGTCGCGATAAGCGCACTGATGGTGAATACGATAAACAGCGCAAGTAACGAGCTCTGTGCCAGAACCGCAGAGGCAAGGCCAAATAGCAGTAACAGTGCGCCAATACAGGTATTACTGATGGCGACATAATCTGTACGCTTTTCATTACTGTTTTGCTGGTCATCGGCCAGATCGACCACAAACGTTTTGCGACCCAGGCGAACACCATTGTGCGTCAGGCTTAACAGCGCATACATCAGCAACCAAGCCCAAGTAGGAGGCGAAAGCACGTCACTGAGTCCCGCGGTAGCGAATGCGCATAAAACGCAACTTAAAAGCGCTGAACTAATGAGCACCATACGACTGTTCTTATCAGATGCTGTGCCCCAAAAGCGACTACTTACAAGACTGCTGGAGCCTTCGATGATTACCAGTAGCGCAAAGACGGCGATGGTTGAGGTTGAATCCTGTTGCGATGAAGACAGAGAGAGCATTGCGATGTAAGGCATCGCAAGTGCAGAGACCATCATAAAAGCTCGGGTGATTACAAAGCGCGCAAAGTGCGTGTCATTCATCAAGAGACGCCAAGCGGGAGGCGACTGATCTGGAGTTGAGCCGGAAGAGGAGTCTGGACTCTTGTTTTGCCATTGTACAGATAAGTAGCTAACGGCGGCTAACGCGAAGAAGAGGCTTGCCGCGCCCAATAGGCTACCCAAAATCCAATGATGTTCCGCCAAACCCTGACTCACCACCGCGCCTGAATCAACGGATTGGTTGGTTGAGGCGGCTGAAGCGGAACTTGGTTCTGTGTTCAGTAGACGGTTTGTATAAATGTATAAACAAATGCCATAGGCGACGCTGATGGCACCTGCGATTGTTCCAGCAGTGCCGAGTAAGCCGCCGCGCTTGGATTTTCGAACGGTCGCACCGAGTACCGTTTTTGAGCTAAGCGAGCACAAGCTTCGCGCCAAGCTGAATAATAGTAAGGCGATCAGAATGGCAAGGCCGCCAATCCAGCCTTCGAGATTTAAAAACGCCACCAGCATCGCAGCAAGAGATAAGGCTTGAGCAAGCGCGCCAAACGCGTAAATAGTTTGAGGCTTCTTTTGTCGGTTGACGCGTTCGGTCAGAAAAACCTGTGGCAACATCGAGAAAGCTTCACGAATAGGTGAGATCAACCCAACAAAAAAAGTCGGTGCAGCAATCGCATGAAACAACGCTGGAAGAACGACCTTGGTATTTGAGAGGGCATCCCCAAGCTTGCTAAACAACGAGCCACAAATCTGAACGCGGCGGTTATGCTGTTCTTGGCCGGAGCTTGTTGAGGCGGCTTTGTTATTTGATGGCTGTGCAGGCATGCGTGACAGTGTTCGATCTCTTGACGATTAGCTTAATAACAACGGTTCTGTTCTTGGTTTGAGCGAGCGTCTGGACTCAGTTATCACTCTCGCTTTGGTACTTGTCGAGTTTGTTGTAAAGCGTTTTAACGCTAATGCCCAATTGATCGGCGGTTTCTGTTTTATTGCCCTCGTTTTCTTCCAACGTTTTCTCAATGGCAGCTTGTTCGATTTCTTCTAGTGGCACGCCTGTTGGTATGCCCTGGACGCCAACCTCCTCATTGGTTTCTGTCTCTGAGGCGAGTATCAGAATGTTCTCGCGAGTAATCGCGTCTTCCGCCAGAATAAACGCGCGTTCAATACAGTGGCGCAGCTCTCTGACATTCCCCGGCCAGTGGTGTTCGGCAATTAAATCTAAGGCGGCCTGTTCGATTTGAATGTGTTGTTCATGCACCTGATTCAAATACGCGACAAAGTGCTTAGCGAGGCCTGTTACATCCTCACCACGCTCATTCAGCGCGGGAACGGTGAGAGGGAACTGCGCAAGACGAAAGTATAAATCCTCTCGGAGAAAGCCGTTCTCCATTGCGTCAAATGGATCGCGATTGGTGGCTGCAATAATACGGGCCGATGTCTTGAGTGTTCGCTCGCTACCGACAGGTTTGAATTCACTTTGTTCCAGAACACGCAGTAATTTTACTTGCTGCTCGATCGGCATTTCGGTGACCTCATCCAAAAAGACGGTGCCGTTGCCTGCCTGTTCAAAAACGCCTTTGTGATCGCTTGTTGCGCCAGTAAACGCGCCTTTCTTATGGCCAAATAGTTGTGAATCAATCAGTTCTGGGCTCAATGCGCCGCAGTTAATTGCGACCATCGGCTCGTCGGAGCGCGGGCTCATGGCGTGAATGGTATTCGCGACCAGCTCCTTGCCCGTTCCACTTTCGCCAATGACCAATACGTTGGCATCGGTGCCTGCGACACGTCGGATGGCCCGATACAGTTTTCGCATGGATTTATGCGAACCTACTAATTGACCAAATTGATCAAGGTCGCTAGTTAAAGCCTGTGTTTTTTGTCGCGTACGCTGCTCATGGTCTTCAAGCAAGTCCTCTAACGCTTCGTTGATAGCGGTTTCATTGAACGGTGTTCGAAAGTGATATCCGCCACCTTTGGCCATCAGTGTATCGAGTGCGGGATTTGGATTGCCATCGCTGAAGAACATGAAGTCGACATTATCCAAAGACTCCACTTGAGATAACTCTCTTGCTGTCACGGCATCCATATCAATGATTGCGATATTTGCCTCCAGCTCAATGCACTCTTCGAGCCAAAAACCAAGCTCACTTCCACTTGTGATAATGCAGCGTTTCATTGCGGGAAGCTGCATCAATAGCGTTTGCAGATCGCTATTGCTGACGTGGATAAAAGTGCGGGCTTGGCTCATATAGCATCTCTTAAAAAATGAGTAGATTCGGTTTTCGATCAATGTACCTGTGGTGTGCGTTCAGCACAAACTAGGCTTGGCTTTTTTTCTTGAATTGTATAACGCTTTCATCCAAGGCTTGACCTGCTTTTACAGCAAAATCGAGCGTTCGGATTGGAAATGGAATCGAAATGCCTTCTTCGTTTAGAGCTGAATGAATGGCAGCGACGGCTTCATGCATTTTTCTCAGGTAATCTCCGTCTGGGTAATGAATCCAAAAGCGCGCCACCAAGTCGATACTAGAATCTCCAAACCCCGCTGCATAACAAGAGGTTTCGTCCTGGCGAATCACACCGTTAAGGGTGTTGAGCTTGTTTGTAATCGCCTTACTTGCTGCATCAATGTCATCAGAGTATGAGATGCCAACAGGCACATCAATGCGACGCTCACCCGAGTAAGAATAGTTTGTTAGCACATTACGAAATAGATGCTTGTTTGGCACGATTTCAAGCTGCCCGGAGAAGGTCTCGATGATGGTGTTGCGAAAGTTGAGGTACTTCACTGTTCCAAAGACTTCAGAGGTTTGAATGATGTCACCAGGGCGAAATGGCTTGCGGATGCCCATTGCAACACCGGCAATAAAGTTCTCGGTAATGTCTTGGAAAGCGAAACCTAGCGCCAGGCCGACAATACCAGCACCCGCAAGGAGTGAAGTGACGGTCCCTTTCAACCCTAAAAAATCCAGTGCAATAAAACACCCAAGACCGATGATGATAATGCGCATAATCGTCAGCATTAAATCTGCAACCTGATGAGACTCCATCCCTTTGTAGAAAACTTTTTCTCAGAACCATCGCGACGATTTTTGCGGTGATAAAAAAAACAACAAGAATAACAAGCGCGACAATGAAATTGGGGATATGGGTCAGGGTCGTTTCAAGCCATCCGTAGAGTTTTTCATCGATCAACTCTTCAATGCGTTGCAGCGTTGCATCATTTATCGCGTTGTCCATAGCTTCATCCTTCATTCGAAAATACCCCATGACTGAAGCGAATACCGTACCGTTCTTTATAAGTCGTTGAGTTTAATCGCTTATTCGGATTATCGGCCCTGCGTGGCCTCGCGCTGTCTCTTAAATAACAGGCCGCTTTTTACATGGGTATGAAATTTTTTCAGGGTGCGTGTTTGAAGGAAGTGCTTGCCGGAACGCAAAGAAAACGAGAGCCAAGGTGCTGGTCTGTTCGTTGAGTGTTATGGACTAAGCTTGGCTCGCTTGCTCGAAAAACGTTGTTCTGTTTCGACCGTTCGCTTTGGCCTGGTAAAGGGCTTGATCTGCCTGCTTGATGAGTATGTCGAGCACATTTGGCTGGTCGATTTGATCTTCAGTTAACTGAGCTACACCAATGCTGACGGTGTACAAGGGGCCTTCGTTAGTGCTTGCCTTGATGCGCTGATGCAGTCTGTCGCAATACGCAGATGTTTGCTCTCTGTCTGAATTAAAGAGCACGACCAAAAACTCTTCACCACCCCAGCGGGCAACAACGTCACTTTGGCGGCTAGATGACTGAAGTATGCTTGAATTTCTGGTCAAGACTTCGTCACCTTTGTCATGGCCATACTGGTCATTCAGTTTTTTGAAATGGTCAATATCGACGACGAGAAAGGCCATCGGTATGAACTTTCTGCGCACTTGAGTGAGCAGTTTCTGAATATCGGATTGAGCTGCCCTGCGATTCAGCAGATTAGTGAGTGGATCAACGCGGGTAAGTTCTATTAGCTCTTCGGTACTTTGCTCTAGTTCTTTTTGGGTTGCCAGTAACTCTTCGTACAAAAGGTCGCGCTTCTCTGCCGAGAACAGTGACCAGTACAAATAGCGACCTTTCAATTGGATATTGGCGATCACAGGTATTCTTTGTTGATGCGAATCTTTCAGCGTTATCTGAACCTCAATGCATGATTGCGCATCGATGACGGTCGGTCGGATATAACTCTCTAAGAAGATGAGCGACGCTTTCGTCAAAATATCTTTCAGGTTGCTGTCTATGAGACTGTCTTTGGGGATCTCCAAGAGCGTTTCGGAATACGCGTTGCCCTCTAAAATACGGTTTGTATCGAGATCCGTTACTAAAAGCAGACAAGGAAAAAGGTCGAGATTCCAATTCACAAAACGAACTTCATTAACTGCTGAGCGACAATCTCGGGTTTTGTCATGTGCAAGCAATGCCCTTGCGCCTTGATCACGGAAAGCATCGAGTTGGGCATATGTCGCTGCATGTAGCTGCCAATATCAATGGATGCGAGAGAATCCTCGGAGCTTTGGAGTATTAAGGAAGGGTGCACGACGTGCGAAAGCGCGCCCCGGTAGTCCGAAAAGAATGTTGCTTGCGCAAATGGTTTTGCGTACTTGGGATCGGTTGAGCAGAAACTGGATTCAAGCTCGTTGACGAGCGTTGTATCGTTGTCCTGCCCCATGACCAGCGGAGCAAGATAATTCGCCCAGCGGATGTAGTTTTTGTCCATCAGGTTAATGAGCTCCTCGAGATCCTCCTTCTCAAACCCGCCTAAATACTCGGGAGGAAAATTAAGAAAACAGGGCGATGGACATACCATAATGAGCTTGGAGAATATCTCTGGTTTCTCGATGGAGGCCAAGATACCGATCACACTGCTAACGGAATGGCCAACAAACACCACCTCCTCGAGTTCAAGCGTCTCGCATATCTCTATGACATCGTTCGCGTAGCCCTCAAGCGTTTGATAGCGCTTATTGTCATACGCACTAAAGTCAGATTGGCCGCAACCCACATAGTCGAAAAGAACAATTTGGTACTCTTTTTCGAGGAAGGGAAGCATGAAGCGCCACATTTTCTGATCACAACCGAACCCGTGCGCAAGCATGAGCGTGTGGCCTCCGCTGCCGAATACTTTGACGTTATTCCGTTTCAAAATTGGGTCGTTTTCCTGCGACTTTGTGTGCATTGCTGGACGCCTATTCACAATGAGAGGGAGTGGTTTGCTTGTAAGTACGAGTGTTTAAAGGTTAGTCGACCACCCATTGATCGTCCAATTTCAGATCTTGTGTTTGTGTTCTTGCCTAGAGTGTGTGGCCTATGGTGTGCAAAACGGCCAATCTTTTGTTTTTGGCGTGAAAAGGGGGCAGATGATGTCAGCAAACTCGAAAGCGCTAACTTTTGCCCTCTTAAACGCAAGATAGTTGCGCTCTACTCGTCGCGTGGCGTAGTTCGCAGTTGCAGTAGCCGCACTCAATTTAACTCTTTTAATAACTGTGGTGAAAACAATGATAAAAACGAAATCATTCTCTTCTCACGTTCTCAAAACAAGCTTAGGCTTTTCGCTAGCAGCCGGTGTATCGATGGGCGCACACGCTATCGGTATTGAGGATGTTGTGGATGGCGGAAATAACTTCGCATGGGAACAAGTAGAACTTCCGGGTACAAAGTGTAGCGATGGATCGCAATACAAATTCTGGGTTTATGACAACCCGAACTCTGACAATCTCGTCATTTCTTATGAAGGTGGCGGCGCCTGTTGGGATTATGAAAGCTGCTCAGGTGCTTTAGGCTTGCTGGGCGCGTCCAATCCAAATGGACTCGCTGATGGATATATCTACGAGAATCAGGGCAAGTTTGTGTCTCCGATCATGAACGGTAATGATCCGGGTCTGCCGTTCCGTAGCAAAGAAAATCTGGCAACAAACGGCTGGGACGCCGCTTATATGCCTTATTGCACAGGTGATGTGCATGTGGGCAATAACGTTCAGGTTTATGCTGATCCATCGGGTGCTAATCCTCCGATTACCTATCATCATAACGGCTTTGCGAACTCAACCGCCGCGCTTGATTTCCTCGACCAGCGCCTTGGTACGTTGAACAAAGTCATGATTACCGGCTTTAGTGCGGGCGGCGTTGCTTCGTCTGCTCTTTACCATGAAGTGCGTCAGCGTCTGGACTTCACCAAAGGCTACATGCTGAATGACTCGGGTCCGTTATTCCCAGCGCCAGATGGCAGTTACAACTCTAAGCAGCTGCACGAGACCATTAAGGCTGCTTGGGACTTGGATAGCGTTTTGGTGAACATGCCCGCCTCCTTCGATGCAAGTGACATGGGTACAGCCAACACGGCGGCTGCGGATTTATATCCTCAGGATTCATTTGCTTACACGGGCTTTAGCACCGACTACAACTTCTCGCGTTTCTCTTATGAGCGCTTTTTCCCGAATATGGATCAAAACTCGATTCTCAATAAGTGGCGTGAAGATCAGGCGAACCTCGTTTCTTTGATGAACTCGCGGCCTAATTTTGGCTACATCATCCCTTGGAATCGGCCAATCAATGACAGCCACTGCTCAACCATCGTGACGTTTTTGGGAAGTCATGCCTGTCCAAGTATTCGTAAGAAACGTTGGTATGAATGGCCCATCGGTCAAACTTGGAAGTGTCCGGGCACGATGTATGGCATGGCTGCATTCCTGGATGCGTTCGTTGCGGGTGCGACCTGGCGCTTGATCGAACCCTACAATGCCTACAATCAGGAAGATCCGGGTTGCGGCATCTACTGTCCGTTAATTAACGATGCGATCTAGCATCTATTTCGTTTCTTTCTAAGTAACGCGCCCTTTCCTGTGCAATGCAGGGGAGGGCGTCCACTAAGTAGATCGATAAGTAAACCGTATATATCTAGGTGATGAGATGAAAATAAATAGAAAAGTGACCTTTCTAGCCAGCGCGTTTATCGCTTCTGCAACATTTGTTTTGATGGAGCAGTTTCAGGAGAAAGACCCAAGCTTTTTGCCAGTGACTGAGTTGGCGCCGGAGCATGGTCAAGTTGACGATCAGGTTGCGCATGTTTCGGGGCTTAAAGGCGATTATCCGAAATTCCTCACGACAGAGGACGTGCTAAAAGGCGAGGTTGAACTGCCCGAGCAAGAAGTAGACCCAGCAAACGCCTACGACGCGAAAGCCGAAGCGTGGGCAAAGGTTGATCTTGATGAAATACGCGATGCCATTCCCAACAACTTGTTCTGGATGATGTCTGCTCCAACGACCGATGAAACGGTGCTTGCGGAACGAGAAGCCAAGCGTGAAGCTTTGAAAGTAATTGAGACCAAAATGATGGCGCGTCGTGCTACCGAGCAAGAGATTCGCGACTACTACAGCTATCAAACCAAGCTGTCGGAGGATTATGTGATTGCGCTGACCGAGATTATCAATCGATACGGGCATGTCATCCCGGATGAAGATTACTCGGGCCAGGCTCTAGCGCGCACTCTGCACCTGTCGAAGTTACAAGAAATGCCATCGAAATTAACGCAAGCGCTGGAGCAGCGGCAACAGTTTTTAAGCGAAAGAGCTGAATGGATGGCCGATAAGGATGCCTATCGAGCAAAACTTGAGGCACAAGCGGCAGAGGCGAATCGGGCGCTCGGAAAAATTTAATGAAGATCGCTCGTACCATTCTCGACAGCAGCTACAATTAAGGTAACTTATATGGGTCACTAACCTAGCTAGAATAAAAATAAGCAGAACAATTGAGTATGAGTTGTTAACGCAGGTATGAAATGAACAGTCGCTTGTTCACGGTAGTGAGTGCACTTGCATCCGGTGCGCTCTATGCCTTCGCGAATGTCGGTTTTGGCTACTGGCCGTTGGCGTTTGTCTGCTTCGTACCGCTGATTCTTTCCATTGAGCGCTCTCAGCGAATTCGCACAGCGGCAGGGCTAGGCTTTGCTTGTGGTGTGATGATCTATTTGGTTGGCTATTCTTGGCTTCTTGCCTTGACCGACGGGTTTGTCAGCGGAGGAGTGGCAGCCAGTATGGGGCTTTGGAGTGGCTATGGTGTCTTCCTTGCTCTGCATTTTATGGCCTTTGGGGTTTTTTACGCCATCCTACGCAAAATCGGAGTGGTGATTCCTCTGGCCGCGATGTTCGCGATACTCGCTGTTGAAAGCTTGCAGCTCAATTTGTTTCCCTTCTATTTGGGCGCTTCGCTCATTCATTCGTTATATTTTCCGCAGGCTGCGGAAGTTGGCGGGGTTTATCTACTCACGGCGATCGCGATGTTAACCAATGCCTCTTTGGCGGCTGCGCTGTTAAGCTTTCAAAAATTGCGTATGCGCTCAGGAAGCTATTTGGTTCTAGCCGCCTTAGCGATTAGTTTTCTCCACTATTACGGTGTGCATCACATCATCACGAGCCAGCCCAAAGTAGGAGAGCGCCTCGCGCATTCCAGCGCGTTCGTCATTGGAATGGTGCAAAGTGATCTTTACGGCATATCCCAAGACGAGCAGAGAGCCAAATCCCATGCACATCATCTTGATCTGAGTCGCCGTCTTTTGGAGCAGGGCCCCGTTGATCTAATAGTTTGGCCTGAAGCTGCTTATGGCAATGGTATTCGGGGCGAGCTGCCGTTGGATGGCCAGTTAATCCAGCAAGAACTCTCCACCCCTATTCTGTTTGGCGCAACATACCATGTTCAGTTAGATGGTGTGCCACGGTCTTCGAACTCGGTGTTTCTTGTAGATAAGCAGCGTAGGGTGACGGGTGTGTACAGTAAAAACAAACTCATCCCGTTTTCAGAGTATCTTCCATTTGAGTCGGTGCTGGCAGAGCATGAAGGTATGGTTCGAATGCTCTTTCCTGAACACCAACGCTTCCTTGCCGGACAATCGCTTGCAGCACTTAAACTTGAAGAGCATGGCATCAGTACACCTATTTGCTACGAGGCTGTTATGCCTGATCTCGTCAGAGAAATGGTCTTGCAAAATCAGTCAGAGCTATTGGTCTCCGTCGCCAACGACAGTTGGTTTGGCGCAAGCAAGGAGCCCTACATCCACCTCGCAATGGCAAGACTTCGTGCCATTGAACATCGCCGCTGGTTCGTGCGCGCGACGAATGGGGGCATTAGTGCAGTTATTAACCCAAGCGGGCGCATCGTGAATTCGATTCCACTTGGCGAAGAAGGGGTGCGCAGAACGTCGGTTGAATGGCGATCTGAGATGACGCCCTATACCTTGTTTGGTAATTGGCCAACATTACTGGTATTACTCTTAACGTTCTTCAATGTCGTGCTTGTTCGGAAGCTTCGGCTGACGAATGCTTGGAATGAACGCGTCTCCATCGCGTGATTGGCGATACCAAATCCGCACTGGAAGAGAATATGCTCAATGGGCTTCAAGCGGGCTGGTATGTTTATCTTCTGTTCGTACTTGCGAAGGCTGCAAACCTGTCCACGTTTTAAATGCACGTCGAAATGTAGAACTGTCACTAAAGCCAATCTGCTCGGCTATCTCGCTAATCGTAAAATTGGTGTGCTTGAGAAAATACTCTGATTTTTTACGTTTGAACTCATTGAGCAGGCATTGGTAGCTGGTTTTCTCTTCCTGCAGCTTTCTGTGCAAGGCGCTTTTCGACATGCCGAGCTCTTCTGCGGCTTCGTCAATACAAGGCAGCGCTGGAAATCGCCTTTTAAAGAGTGCTTGCAGGCGCTGGACCGGATTAAAGCGTTTCTCAATCGACATCAACGCGTGCTCGCAGACTTGCAGTTTATGCGCTTTTAAGTCTTCGTTCGCAGTTACAATAGGTAGCGAAAGTATTTCTGCGTCGAACTCGGCGCTGTGTTTTTCCGCACCAAAGACACAAGGACAGCCAAACTGTTTTTCGTATAGCTCGTAATGTGCGGGTCTCGGGTAGGGAAAATGAAGCCGTGAATAAGAGAGCTCTCGACCAGTTATCCAGCAGGCCTGTTGTTGCAAGGCACTGAATAGTGCCTCGCTAATAAACCAGTTGAGTGGGGCAGGGTATCGTGCGCAATACAGAGCATAAAAGTTAGCGGAGACGGATGCGTTCGCGACCGAGGCTGGCATTTCAAGTTCAAAATCAAAGGGGATGCCCAGCAGTAAACGGAATTGCTTTAAATGCGTAACGGCTTCTTGGAGCGTTGCGCTCGACATCACCAATTGCCCAAGCGCATCGGCTGCAATCAGGCTTAGTTTCTCTCCATAACAGAATCCAATACCCGCATTCTGTGGCTTTAGTCGTGTTAAAAATTCTGCTGCAAGCGTTCGAAAGCTGATGCGTGCGTCTTGCTCAATCGGATGTCTCGTCGCTGGGCAAGTGTCAGCCTTGCTTGCACAGGAATCTGGATAGTGTTGCTTGATCAGACGGATTAAAAGTTTCAGATATAATGTGCTGACTACCTTGTCATCCGGGTCATAGTGCAAGTTTGCAGTGATGCCCATTTCATGTCCCTCCCTAAATGTCGCGCGCAAACGTCGCCCTTCAAGCAACCAAGTACCGTTGTCTGGAAAGCGATAAAGCGATGATGACCGGCACTCTCTTAATGTCTTCCATCGCTGTTAGATCAAACTGAGTAGGCCCTGAGAGTCTAATATCAGTATCTTGGGCGATGCTTTCAGTGCTGCGTCTTGTTTGCTAAAGCGTTCTTATTTTTGTGCTTCCTACAACAAGCTGTCGGAACTTCATGCGGCTTAGGAGCGCTAAATTTTAGGTCCTTTCTTGTTAAAACGCCAATCGTCGAATTTTGATGGAATCGAACAGAATGCCACCCTGGCTAGATACAGATCATTTATGTGCGTATGAATTTTGTACAGAAACTCGAAAAATATGTGATATCGACTACTTTGATCCTCAGATAACCATGTAGTTGATGTTTGATATGAATGAAGTTCAAGCAGAACGCCTACTAGACGTTCAGCAAACCCTGATTTCTCAGATCGCTTTAGGCACTTCTCAAAAAGAGTGCTTGGAGCGCATCGCCTCAGAGATAGAGTATCTGATTGCATTGCCGGATGTGTTTTGTTCCATTTTGATCCTTGAAGGTTCCTGTCTGAAGAGCGGTGCTGCGCCCTCTTTAGACGCAGATTACTGTGCCGCCATTGAGGGCGTAAAAATCGGGCCGAATGTTGGTTCGTGTGGCACAGCCGCATTCAAAAAGAAAAGTGTTTATGTCTCCAGTATTTCGACCGACCCCCTTTGGACGGATTACAAAGAGCTAGCCTTGAAGGCTGGCCTGCGCGCTTGTTGGTCTGTGCCCATTATTGCAAGTTATGGCGATGTTCTGGGGACCTTTGCTCTGTACTTTGGCCATGAACGGGATGTGGATAAAGAATCGATTCGATTAGTAAAGCGGTTTTGTAATCTGGCAAGTCTCGTGATGGAACGTGATGTTAACGAGAGTAAATCCAAGGCGCTGCATCAGGCATTGAAGCACAATAGCCACCGCTTTGAGAGCTTCGCCCAAGCGATGCCTGATCTTGTCTTGATCTTTGATGAAGACGGCAATTACGCCGATATTTATGGCTCGCAGCCTGATTCCCTCATACTCCCTTCTAGTTTGCTGAAGGGGCGTAACCTATCGGATGTCATGCCGCCGGCAAAAAGCATGTCGATGATGAACGTCATTCGCCAATGCCTCGTTGAGAAAACGCGGACTGTGTTCGAATATGACTTAGATGTGCAGGAGGGCCCCAGAAGCTTCGAAGCACGTATCTCGCCGATTCCTCACTACAACCCGGATTATCCCGAGCGTGGGCACGTGATTTGGGTAGCAACCGACGTGACCGAGCGTAAGCGCGCCGATGACACGATTCGAAAATTATCCTTTTACGATGCCGTTACAAGCCTCCCTAACCGTCGTCTCTTAAAAGAGCGTCTTGCTTTACAAGTTCGAAAAGCCAGCGACCGTGGCTTAAATGGCGGTATTCTTTATTTGGATTTGAATGATTTTAAACGGATTAACGACACCGTGGGCGCCTCTGGCGGAGATCTCATGATTGTCGAAGTCGCCAAACGCATTGCCGATGAGTTGGATTTACGTGATTCACTGGCTCGCGTGGGTGGTGATGACTTTGTCATCTTGCTGGACCAAATGAGCCCTAATCTTAAAGCCTTCTCTAACTCGGTTACGACTGCCGCAGCCAAAGTACTCAGTGTCTTTGATGAGCGCTTTAAGGTCGCGGATAACTGGTTTCGGGTAACTGCACGTATCGGGATTAGCCTCTTTGGTCATGAGCACATCGCGCCCGAAAAGCTCATTAACCAAGCCGAGTCTGCGATGTACCGAGCCAAAGAGCTCGGCGAGCGCGTTGTGTTCTTCGACTCATCGGTTCAGGAGGCGCAGGTAGAACGTATTCACATGGAATACGATCTTGAACGTGCGCTAGAGAACCACGAGATCAGTGTTTTCTATCAGCCACAAGTGAATGGTGTAGGACGTGTTGTTGGGTTCGAAGCGCTGATGCGTTGGCAGCACCCTGAGCGGGGCTTTGTATCTCCGTTGGAGTTTATTCCCCTTGCCGAGCAATTGGGCATTATTCCTGAGCTTCAGGAGCTGGTGCTGCGTCATGTGTGTGGTCTTATTCGTGTGCTTGAAGCGTCAAAAAAGCTGGCGCCAGATTTTCGAGTTGCGGTTAATATCAGTGCCTGCCAGTTCTCCAAAGACGATTTTGAAACTGCGCTGTTGGACATTATCTCTGGGTTTAATGTGCCGCCAAGTCGCCTCACATTAGAAATAACAGAAGGCACTGTTCTGGAGAATATCGACAACGCAATCATTCAAATGCAGAACTTACAGTCCCTAGGTTTTGATATGTCGATTGATGATTTCGGCACGGGATACTCTTCGCTTGCTTATTTGCAGAAGCTCCCGGTCAATGAGATCAAGATTGATAAGAGCTTTGTCGACGACATTGAGTTGAGCGATACGGGCCGGAGTATTGTGGATGTCATTATCTATCTTTCGCGCCAGCTGGGTTGTCGAGTTGTCGCTGAAGGCGTCGAAAAAGACAGCCAAACAGAGTACCTCGTCGGTAAAAGCGTCGACGTATTGCAGGGGTATCACTTTGCACGCCCTATGCCGATCGAAACTCTGATGCCTTGGATCGACGAACAGCCCACTTCAATCGAAACTCCCCTTGCGAAGAGGGCTTAGCGCGTCTTGAGCAAGCTTTTTTAATGCTTCAATACTTGTCACACGTGGATAATTCGGACGCATGATGATAGCAATGCTGCGATGCGGGCCTGGCTCGTTGAGATGCACAGACGCCAATTCATGATTTTGGTTAAGCAGCTGTTTGAGTGCCATTTCGGGTACCAATGTGGTGCCTAGTCCACCTGCTACCATTTGTACCAAGGTGGTTAAACTGGTCGCGCTAAAGCCGTGTTCGGCTTGTCGCTCAGACATCTGGCAAGCGTCGAGAATATGATCTTTCAGGCAATGGCCTTCTTTGAGCAGCATCAGTTGGCTTTTTTCTAACTCCTCACGACCAATCTCATGCATATCCGCAAACGCGTTATCGAAGCGCGCAATCCAATAAAAGTCCTCCTGCCAAAATTCAAAGGTCAGCAGACCTTCGCAGGCATAGGGCAGGGCCAGTATGCCCGCATCTAATTCGCCGCAACGGACTTTCTCAACCAGCACGTGAGATTGCTCTTCACTAACCATGAGCTGAAAGCCGGGGTGCTTAGTGTTGATCTCTTTTAATAAGTTAGGTAGCAGAAACGGTGCAATTGTCGGAATAAACCCGACCGACATCGGCGCGCTTAATGGTGTTTGGTTCAGTGTTGCCATCGATTGGAGGTCTTCGACTTCAACCAATATTTTTTCAGCGCGTTCAAGTACGGTTTTTCCTGCGGGCGTGATCAGCACTTTCTTGGTGTCTCGCTCAAAGATTTTCATTCCGAGATGATTTTCGAGCTCATTGAGTGCGGTGCTTAAAGCGGATGGGCTGACATTGCATTCTTCTGCCGCGTGCTTGAAATGAAGAGTGCGTCCAACGGCTCTCGCATAGTTAAGTTGCTTAATGGAAATCATAGGGCCCTCATTTGAGAAATGCTTTTCGAACAGAGCGCATCGCTGTCGTTCTAAAAAATAGAATAGAGTTTCAAGTTAATTCAAATTTACGGATTTGTCGAGTCAGCTTATTCTTACTCTCGAACTTAAGGCAATAGCCACTAACGACACTCCGGTGTCACCATTCAAAGAGGAAACTGACATGGCACTAATCAATACCAAGATCAAACCGTTCAACGCGCAAGCTTTCAAAAACGGTGAGTTCATTGAAGTAAGCGATAAAGACACGGAAGGCAAATGGTCTGTGTTCTTCTTCTATCCAGCAGACTTTACGTTCGTTTGCCCAACAGAGCTTGGCGATGTGGCAGACAAGTATGAAGAGCTGCAGTCACGTGGTGTAGAGGTTTACTCAGTTTCTACTGACACACACTTCACGCACAAAGCGTGGCACGATTCTTCAGATACGATCAACAAGATCAAGTACACAATGATCGGCGATCCAACAGGTGAAATTACGCGCAACTTTGAAGTAATGCGTGAAGATCAAGGTCTTGCAGATCGTGGTACGTTCATCGTCGACCCAGATGGCGTGATTCAGGCAATGGAAATCACCGCAGAAGGCATTGGTCGAGACGCAGAAGATTTGGTTCGTAAGATCAAAGCCGCGCAGTACGTTCGCAACAACCCAGGCCAAGTTTGTCCAGCAGCTTGGAAAGAGGGTGAAGAAACGCTAGCGCCTTCACTTGATCTAGTCGGCAAGATCTAATTTTTGGATTAATTCCTGCTGCGATTGCTAAGGCTGTGTTAAAGCGTGTTTCGGAATGCTCACTTACTACTAGTAAGCTCCGCTTCCTCAACAAACTTTGCCTAGCCTTAGCTTCTCTCGCGACGTAATTAATTTCAAAAATAAGTCTGCCCAAACAGCTCTCATGACACCGCTAGCGATGTTGTGAAAATACAGGGGAGAGGATTCATCGAAACATCTCTCCTGAGCTTCTAACCCTTTTCAGTTATCCATTTAGCGGGAGTCAATTATGTTATCTCAAGACATTTTACAAGCGATCAAACAATACACTGCGAACATGCAGGCGCCGCTTACCTTTGTTCTGCAAAGTGGTGAGCATGAAAAGCGTGAGGAATTGAAATCTTTTCTGACGGACATTGCCGGAACCAATGAGCGCCTGTCGCTTGTAGAGCGCGACACAAGCTTGCGCAGTCCAATTAGCTTTTTTATTGAAGTGGATGGTAAAGACACAGGCGTTCAATTCTCAGGAATCCCAAGTGGTCACGAATTCAATTCGTTGATACTCGCGGTTCTACAGTCGACGGGAACGCCTTTAAAGCTGGATGAGTCATTGCAGAAAATGGTCGGTCGGGTGAACGAAAAACTGCATTTTGAAGTGTTCATTGGACTTAGCTGTCACAACTGCCCAGACGTTGTACAGGCTTTAAATCAGTTTGCCTTGCTCAACGACAACATTTCGAGCGAGATGATTGATGGTGCCTTGTTCCAAGACGTGATTAAAGAGCGCGATATTCAAGGCGTACCAAGTGTTTACGTCAACGGTGAGCTTTTCGCGAACGGTAAAGTGGATGCGGCTCAGTTGATCGAAAAATTGATGGAACGCGACCAAAGTATTGCGCAAGCGGACGAGGAAAACGCGCTGCCGCTGCAAGATGTCACGGTAATCGGCGGTGGTCCGGCCGGTGTCGCTTCAGCTATCTACAGTGCCCGTAAAGGCTTGAAAGTCACCTTGATCGCAGAGCGTTTGGGTGGTCAGGTGAAAGATACCATGGGCATCGAGAATCTTATCTCAGTATCAAGTACAACCGGCCCAGAATTGACGGGTAATTTGATTGCACACATGAACGATTACGACATTACCGTAAAAGAGCACTTGCGTGTGAGCGAGGTGATCGATGAAGAAATTAAAACGGTTGTGCTGTCATCGGGTGAGCGTATTGACACAAAAACACTGATCGTAGCGACGGGTGCGAAGTGGAGAGAGCTAAACGTACCTGGTGAGAAAGAAAACATTGGTAACGGTGTCGCTTACTGCCCACACTGTGATGGCCCGTTCTTTAAAGGTAAGGATGTTGCCGTGATTGGTGGTGGTAACTCAGGTATTGAAGCGGCGCTGGATCTTGCCGGTATTGTTAAAAGCGTTACCGTTCTTGAGTTTGGCGATACGCTGCGGGCGGATCAGGTGCTGATTAATCAAGCAGAGAAGCGCGATAACATCAGCATTATCAAGAGTGCCGCGACTCAGGAAGTGACGGCCGCAGACGGCAAAGTGAACGGCTTGAAGTATCTTGATCGCACCAGCGATGAGGTGAAAAACGTCGCGCTGGACGGTATCTTTGTTCAGATCGGACTTGTGCCAAACAGTGCCTTTGTCAAGGATGTGATCGAGACAAGCCAATATGGCGAGATTATCATTGATGAGAAGTGCCATACCTCAAGTAAAGGCATTTATGCCGCGGGTGATGTGAGCACCGTTCCTTACAAGCAGATCGTGATTGCGATGGGTGAAGGTTCGAAAGCCTCTCTTAGCGCCTTTGAATATTTGTTGGCTAATTCTGAGCGCCTTGAAGCGCTTTATGCCGAGCAGAATGCGTCTGAGGAAAGTGTTGCTGCGTAGTCTAGTCGGAGCTTTTACAAGGTCTGCCGTCCGCTGAGGGGGCAGACCTTATTTTTAGGCTTTCCTGATTTTTGGATCGTTCTACTTAGACTTCTGTTATTTGTAATCTGTGTGAGGAGCGCTGCGCCATGACAACAAAACTGAGAGCTGATTTTGATGCGCGTTTTGTTGTTGATCCATCTAGCTATCAATGGGTCGACTCTCCAATGCCGGGTGTTGAGCGCATGATGCTGGATCGTGTTGGTGATGAGGTAGCTCGCGCAACTTCGATTGTCCGATATGCTCCAAACAGCGAATTTTCCGAACACACGCACGATGGTGGTGAAGAGTTTGTTGTGTTGGATGGTGTGTTTGAGGATGAGCATGGTGTCTATCCAAAAGGTACGTACGTTCGCAATCCTATCGGCACGGCGCATCAACCAAAAATAGGTGAACAGGGTGCGACAATCTTCGTGAAGTTGCATCAGTTCGATGCGCGTGACTCGGCTTCGGTCAATATCGATACGCACGCTACGTGCTGGCTACCGGGTTTAGTAGACGGGTTGTCGGTTATGCCGCTGCATGAGTTCGAGGGTGAGCATATTGCACTTGTGCGCTGGGCACCGAATACCATTTTTAATCCCCATCGTCATTGGGGTGGTGAAGAGGTCTTTGTTCTAGAAGGCACGTTTTATGATGAGCATGGCGTCTACCCGAAAGGCACTTGGATTCGCAGTCCGCACATGAGTCAGCACCATCCCTTTACCAAAGAAGATGGTTGTACTATCTACGTCAAAACAGGGCACCTTCCTGCCTAGCGGGGCTTAGGCTTTTGTGATTTTGAGCGCGCGAGAAGGCGTTGGGTGCTTGCTCGTTTTCATGATTGTTTGCGTCACGCAGCACGTCAGCAAATAGCTCACTAAAGCTTGTTTGTTTTGGTACGGATAAAAAAGTTGTCTGTTTTTCACTTCAGACTGATCTACTCAACTATCCTTTCGGTACATTGAACACACTCTGTTATTCAAGGATGCCGTTTTGACCGAAAATTCCACCATCGTCTGGTTTCGCCGTGACTTGAGACTTCGCGATAATCCGGCCCTTTATCACGCTTGTCAGGCCGGCTCGGTGATTCCGGTGTTTATTATTGATGACGACGATGCGGGTGAATTTGCCACAGGTGAGGCGAGTCGTTGGTGGTTGCATCACTCCTTAGAAGCGCTAAACAAGTCTCTCGATGGCAAGCTTATTCTGCGCAAAGGGAAAGCGGCCGATGTGCTTCAGGACTTACTCACCGAAACGAATGCCAGAGCGGTTTATTGGAATCGTTGTTACGAGCCGTGGCAAACCGAACGAGACGCATTGATAAAGAGCGCGTTGAGAGACAAGGGAGTGGATGCGAAAAGCTTCCAAGCTAACTTGCTTTGGGAGCCTTGGGATATTCTCAATCAGCAAGGTACGCCCTATAAGGTATTCACGCCTTATTATCGGAAGGGCTGCCTGAAAGCAAAAGAACCGAGAGTCCCTTTTGGCCGCGCGGATCTCACTGCGATCTCTACGCAGGAGGCTAATTCTCGGAACCTAGAAAGTCTGAGCGTGGACGAGTTGGGTTTAATGCCGAGTATCGAATGGTACAAAGAGATCGATGCGCTGTGGCAACCGGGAGAAGAGGGCGCAGCCAAGCGTCTTGAGCTCTACCTCGAAAACGCCGCGTTTCATTATCGGTCAAAGCGAAACTTTCCAGCCGTTGTCGGTACATCTCAACTAAGCCCGTCTTTACATTTTGGTGAGTTGTCGCCCAATCAGGTTTGGTATGCAGCCAAACACGCCTTCGAGATGGATATCGAAGACGAACACTTGGATACCTACTTGAGTGAGCTGGGATGGCGGGAGTACAGTCACTACTTGCTCTTCCATTTTCCGCAAATCACCAAAGACAACTTTAACCCGAAGTTCGATGCATTTACCTGGCAGAACGACCCCGCTCTGTTACGCGCTTGGCAAAGCGGTCAGACAGGGATTCCTATTGTCGATGCAGGTATGCGTGAGCTTTGGCGAACCGGATATATGCACAACCGAGTCCGTATGGTGGTTGGCTCCTTCTTGGTCAAAAACCTGAGGACAGATTGGCGTTTGGGGGAGGCGTGGTTTCGAGATTGTCTGCTCGATGCGGATTTGCCCGCGAATGTGGCGAGTTGGCAGTGGGTGGCAGGTTCAGGCGCGGATGCCTCGCCGTACTTTCGAATTTTTAATCCGGTACTGCAAGGCGAAAAGTTCGATGCAGAGGGCGAGTACGTAAAACGGTATTGTCCGGAGCTTTCTAAACTGCCAAAGAAATACATTCATAAGCCTTGGGAGGCACCCAAAGATGTGCTTAAGAGCGCAGGCATTGTGTTAGGCATTGACTATTCCGAACCGATCGTCGATCTAAAGGCTTCTCGCCAAGCAGCGTTGGATGCGTATGAGCCAGTCAAACGCGCCGGCTAGCTATCAAGCGCGGGCGCTGAGAGCGAGTACTTAATATGATAACCGCGGGCGAAAGCTATGCTGGTGAATTGAGGTAGAGAGACATGTCGGGCACTGCATCAGGGAAACTACGTTTGGTTCTGGCGGATCAGCTAAGCCATGATCTGGCGAGTCTGCGCGATATCGATCCTGAAAAAGACGTGATCTTAATGGCCGAGGTGCGCACCGAGGCCACCTACGTCAAACACCACAAACGTAAAATTGCTTTTTTGTTTTCGGCCATGCGTCATTTTGCGCAAGAGCTTGAGCAGCGTGGTTTGACGGTTCGTTATATTCGGTACGACGACGCGCAGAATGCCGGCAGTTTGGAGGGCGAGGTAAGGCAGGCTTTAAACGTGTTGGGTTTGAAGCACCTTGTTCTAACCTTTCCCGGAGAATGGCGTGTTTTGGAAGACATGCAATCTTGGGGCGAGACATTTTGCGTGCATGTTGAGATTCGTGAGGACGACCGCTTTTTATCGACTCTTGAAGACTTTGATGCTTGGACTCAAGGGCGCAAGCAATTGCGAATGGAGTTTTTCTATCGCGAGCTGCGCAAGCGATTAAATATTCTGATGGAAGCGGGTAGCGAATCCGATGAAAAAGGCGCCGCAAAACCTCTTGGCGGACAATGGAACTTTGATGCTGATAATCGCAAAGCCTTGCCTAAGGGAGTGAGCGTACCGGCTAAAACCGCATTCGAACCCGATGCGATCACCGAAGAAGTTTTGGCGCTAGTGAGGGCAGAATTTCATGAACACTTTGGCTCTGTTGAAAGCTTTGATTTAGCGGTCACACGTGATCAGGCGCTGCAGGTGCTGGCGCAATTTATTGAAGAGCGCTTGATGCACTTTGGCGACTTTCAAGACGCCATGAAAAAAGGTGAGCCTTGGTTGTTCCATAGCCATATCAGTTTTTATCTCAATTGTGGTCTTCTCACGCCCACCGAGGTGATCGAACAGGTCGAAGCCGCTTATCACGCAGACGATTTTCCGCTGAATGCGGTTGAGGGTTTTATCAGACAAGTGCTTGGTTGGCGTGAGTATGTTCGAGGGCTTTATTGGCAGCAGATGCCGCACTACGCTGAGCAGAATACGCTTGATGCGACACGCGATCTGCCCGAGTTTTTTTGGACCGCAGACACAGACATGCAATGCCTCTCGCAATGTATCAGTGAAACGCGTGACAATGCTTATGCACACCATA
This sequence comes from Oleiphilus sp. HI0079, assembly GCF_001635105.1. Taxonomy (NCBI): domain Bacteria; kingdom Pseudomonadati; phylum Pseudomonadota; class Gammaproteobacteria; order Oceanospirillales; family Oleiphilaceae; genus Oleiphilus; species Oleiphilus sp. HI0079. Next base: position 5,608 of record NZ_LWFT01001150.1, on the reverse strand, counting down.
TTCAGCGCTTAATGGTGCTAGGCAATTTTCTGTTACTTGCAGGTATCGATCCGAAGCAGGTTCAAAACTGGTACTTGCTGGTTTATGCAGACGCCTATGAATGGGTGGAATTACCCAATGTACAGGGCATGATTTTGTTTGCAGATGGTGGCCTGATGGCTTCCAAGCCCTACGCAGCCAGCGGTAGCTACATCAATAAAATGTCTGATTACTGTCAGTCTTGTCGTTATAAGGTGAAAGACAAAAATGGCGATCAGGCATGTCCGTTTAATTATCTTTACTGGGATTTTCTTGAGCGAAATAAGCCCGTTTTACGCGGCAATCAGCGCCTTGCGATGCCCTACCGAACGCTCGAAAAAATGACCGATGAAAAGCGTGCCTTGATTGCTTCTGATAGTCAGCGCTTTTTGGGCAAGCTTACAGCCAATGAAAAAGTCTGATTTACCGAGCAAACGCTGCCCAGTTTGCGAGCGGGATTTTGTTTGGCGAAAAAAGTGGGCAAAACACTGGGAGCAGGTAAAGTATTGCTCCAAACGCTGTTCTGGTCATCGCTCCAGCGTTAAAAAGTACCCGATAAAGAACACCTGACGCGCTTAATCAACTAGGTAAAAAGTACCTTTTTTGGTCTTTATTACGTCAACTTGATCCTCCTCAAGCCCTTTTCCTTCCAAGGTTTTTCTTTTGAGCCATAATAGTAATACACGATCGAAAACCGCTAGGAGTCGCCCTTGAGCACCTTATCTTTAGAAGAGTTGAACGTCGTCCTGAACAAAGCGCAACAGATGCGTGATACGAATCAAGACCCTGATTTGATTGCCGAAACATTGCTCAATTTTGAGCGTCGCTATCGGGCAGCAGAGCATGTTGTTGAAGCCGCCAAAGTCTATTTACACTCGGGCGAAAGTGGCACCGAGCATGCGCGTTTAGTGAAAATGATTGAGGCATTCGAGAAGTCTGAGAAGCAAGCGTCCGACGGAACTTTTGGCCTAGGTTAAACGCGAGTCTGTTTTCATATGATGTTGGTGGTTAAACACGCGAGCATCAAAGATGTAAGGTTGTATATATGAGAAAGGCTGCACGCGAGCCCGTTGAGTATTTTGTCCACAGTATCGAACAACTCCAAGACTATTTAGATCTTCAGCGTATCAGTCCGTTGCAAGACGCCGCGGTTCCTAAAGTAAACTTATCGGACTTTCCTTTCCCGGCTGACATCGAAGAGCGCATTCAGGCTCAGTGGGCGGATCTTTATCGTGTTGTCCCTTTGTTCGAGTACCGGCACAGCCTCATTATCGCAATTGACGAAGACGTTGATTACGACGATACGGTTCAGAATATTGAGTTTGTTACGGGCCGTCATGTCGAGGCATTCAAGTGTCGGGGTCAGGAGATCGATGCTGCGATCGATCATCTATACAGCACAGAAGCCTTGGTTGGTCTGCAGAACGGCTCAAGCGAAGCAACGATTGGCGATGAGCTGGAGCTGATCAAACAACAGGTTCGCGAGAAGCCAATTGTTCGAATCGTCACGCGATTGTTGTTGGAGGCCTACCGCAAGAACGCATCCGATATTCATATTCGACCAACCGAGAAGGGAGCCGACTACCTGCTTCGTATGAATGGCAACATGGTGCTGCGCTCGGAGATTCATAAAGAGCACTTGGCCGCGGTAATTAGTCGCTTCAAAATCATCGGTGGGATGAACATTTCAGAACATCGAATGCCACAGGACGGCGGGGCACGTATATCGGTCGGAGGGCATAAGCTTGAGTTGCGTATGTCGATCATTCCAACCATTCACGGGGAGAGCCTAGTCGTTCGGCTGCTGAATGCGGATCAACGCCTGTTCTCGCTTGAGCAGCTAGGGCTTGAAGAAGGTGAGTACAAGCATGTCTATAAGGCATCCAAACAAAGCCATGGTCTCGTGCTCGTTGTGGGACCTACCGGCTCCGGTAAGTCGACCACGCTCTATGCGTTGTTGCAGGAGATCATTGAAAACAAGGCCTTGAATGTCATTACGGTTGAAGATCCGGTGGAGTTTCATATTGAAGGTACGGAACAAATACAGATAAACCGTAAAGCAGGTTCGACCTTTCCGAAAGCCCTGAGGAATATACTACGACACGACCCCGATGTGATTATGGTGGGCGAGATTCGCGACGAAGAAACCGCAAAAATCGCGATCGAATGCGCGCTGACCGGACATCTTGTGCTAAGTACCTTGCACTGTACCAATGCCATTTCGGCGATTACACGCTTGCTTGAAATGGGCGTTAAGCCCTACCTGTTAAAGGCGACGCTGACCCTATTGGTTGCGCAGCGATTAGCGAAGTTAAATTGCCCCAGTTGTATCGGCGATGACGCGTCGGAAGAGGCGCGCATGCTTAATTTGCAGCCTGAGCTTGCACACATCGAGTTTAAATCTAGCTCTGGTTGCGAAGAATGCAATGGCACTGGTATCTCAGGGCGAAGAGGGCTATACGAGGCCTTGCCCGTTGATTTGAATATCAAACAAGCGATCAGTGACGGCGTCTCAGAAAAAAATCTCGAACACCTTCGACTTGAGAGCGGACTCAATACCCTCACTGAGCATGCCGTGAAACTCGCAGAGCAGGGGCGGATTTCTGCCCGAGAGTGGATTCAGTTACAAGTTGGCTGATTGTTGCTGGCGGTCGATATGATAAGCCCCCAAAAAGCCCGATCCCCTTGGGGCTTTTGGATAGCATGCTTGGCCAATGCAGATAAAGACGGCTTGTATTCTTGGTGAGTTGATACGTATCAATTTTGGCTGCTTTCGTCTATCCAAAGGACGTAAATTCCTAATATATCTCTGTCCTGTGTTTCGAATGTGGGTAAGCTCACTACCCTAATAACTTAGCTTTGTTCAAAGCTTGCATCTTGCGACTCTTAGATCTCGGAGGGACGTCGTCTTGCTAGACATTTTTGCGATCGCCGGTTCAGCTATAGGTGGTTTGGGTATATTTATCCTTGCTATTGGCATGATGACTGATGGCTTAAAGTTGGCGGCAGGATCGTCATTGCGAAAGATTTTGTCTGAATGGAGCCGTACACCCCTGCGCGGCATATTCTCAGGCTTGATGATGACGGCGATTGTGCAGTCATCCAGTGCGGTAACGGTTGCGTCAATCGGTTTTGTGAATGCTGGCCTGATCAAAATGCGACAGGCTTTAGGTATTATCTACGGCGCGAATATTGGTACCACAATGACAGGCTGGCTGGTTGCGCTGACCGGCTTTAAACTGGATCTTCATGCCATTGCCTTGCCGATGATCGGCATGGGTATGTTTTTACGACTAACGCGGCGTCATGGGCGCGTTGGTTCAGCGGGAATGGCACTAGTTGGTTTTGGTCTATTTTTTATTGGCGTGGATGTGCTTAAGTCTGCGTTCGATGGTTTGGTAGCGACGCTCGATTTGAGTCAGATTGAGACTGAGGGTGTGATTGGTCATGCGAGCTTTCTGCTGCTGGGCATATTAATGACGGTGCTCACTCAGTCATCAAGCGCTTCTATCGCAATCACCATCACAGCGGCAGCAAGCGGAGTAGTCTCTTTGCCCGTCGCAGCGGTGATGGTTATTGGTGCGAATGTTGGAACCACTTCCACCGCCGTGCTGGCGTCCATTGGTGCAACCTCTAATGCGAAACGTGTGGCAGCTGTTCAGGTTATTTTTAACATCGGTACTGCCGTTGTGGCGTTGGCGTTGTTGCCGCTTCTTTTTTGGTTGATAGCCGAACTCGGCGATATGCTTGGCATGGAGCGTCGTCCGGAAATCACACTAGCACTGTTTCATACTGCATTTAATATCCTGGGTGTCATGCTGGTTTTTCCTGTGAATGACCGGCTCGCCAGCTTTGTTGAAAAGCGTTTTGTTTCATGGGAAGAGCGCGAGTCTCATCCGCGCTTTCTTGATAGCAATGTCGCTTCGACACCTGTCTTGGCCGTCAATGCTCTTGTTCTTGAGCTTGAGTTAATTGGTTCGCGAATAAGTGAGGCCTATAAAACGGCGCTGACGATCAATGAATCGAGCCTGCCGAAGATTGAGCAAGAGCTACATGTTGTCGCTATGCTCTCAACGCAGGTCTCAAAGTTTATTGTCAGCATCGAGCAGGTGGCACTGACGGAAGTGACTACCAAGCAGTTGGCAACGCTAATGCGGGTTGATCAATACCTATTGAATTGTGCGATGTCTATTCGTCAGTTTGCTCAAACGATGGTCAAGGTCGAGGCGCTGGAAGATTCTGCATTGAAAGCAGGGAATCAGCGATTCTTCAATCATGTGATGGATTTCGTGAGCAGCGAGCGCTTTAGTCAGGGTGTAGACATAAATAAGGTAGAGCATCGCTATCGTGAGTTGCAGGCAGAGCATGACTTAGCCAAAGCTGAATTGCTGTTGGCTGGCACGAAAAGTAAGGTGAGTTTGCGCCAGATGACCGACCATATCGATATATTGGCACAGGTGTCGCGCTATGCACAGCAGTGGCTAAAGGCAGAAGTGCGCTTGAATGAGCTGCAGAGAACCTTGGATTCTGATAAAAATAAGAGTCGCTCAGTTGAGCAAGGGCACATAAATGATCTCGACAGTGTGTCGAGTCAAAATTAGGAGGCCACCATGGCTAGTGTGACGTTTTACGGTGCGGTAGAAGGTGTAACAGGGTCGCTCTATTTACTGGAAACAGATTCAAGCCGAATTGTGCTTGATTGCGGTTTATTTCAAGGCGGGCGTAAAGAAGAAGAGGCGAATTCAAAACCTCTGCCGTTTGATCCGAGCACCATCGATGCTGTCGTTATATCGCACGCGCACTTGGATCATTCCGGTCGTATTCCTTTGTTGGTCAAGGCTGGGTATGACGGGGTTATTCATATGACATGGCCGACATGCGAGCTAGTGGACGTTTTGCTCAAGGATGCAGCATCTTTGCAAGAACGGGATGCGGAGTGGGAGAGTCGTCGCCGTCGTAGAGCAGGCAAGGAAGATATAGAGCCTCTTTACACGACCGAAGACGTGCTCGATGCGCTCACCTATTGCAAAGGCAGCGATTATTATCGCGATGTTAAAATCACATCCGATGTTCGCGTTCGATTTCTAGATGCAGGGCATATTCTTGGCTCTTCCATTGTCGAGCTCTATATCAAAGAAGCCGGGATAGAGAAAAAGCTCGTTTTCTCAGGTGATCTCGGCAATTCGCAGGCGGCCTTGCTGCGTGATCCCGATATTGTTGAGTCGGCAGATGTGGTAATGATGGAATCAACCTATGGCGATCGTGATCATCGCTCAATGGAGGAAACGCTCGAAGAGTTTGAGAGTATCATTGAGGACGCCTCAAAGAATGGCGGTAATATTCTCATACCATCATTCGCCGTCGGCCGAACGCAGGAAATTATTTTTCGTCTTGGTGAGCTTTATCAGCAAGGTAAACTGAGACATCAGGTGGCGTATCTTGATAGTCCGATGGCCATCTCGGTGACAGAGATTTATCATCGATACAGTGATATATATAACGAAGAAGATCTGGATACCATTGAGCACCCCACCTTGCCCTCGTCAAAACGACATAAGAGTCTGCATACCTTTTTACCGATACTTCGTTA
>NZ_LWFT01001149.1:0-1324 GCF_001635105.1 Oleiphilus sp. HI0079 | reverse complement strand
CTTTTGGTTCATTTAGCACTTGATAGGGGCTATTCAGAAAACTTAGCTAGTCATCTCGTTAAACTGTTAATCGAATTAATTGAAGTAGGTAAACGTGATGTCGAAATTGAAAAACAGATTCTCGGATGAGGTGAAAGGCAAGTACAGCTCCATTGTGATGATCCTGCCTTGGGATCAAATAAAAGATCTGCGATACAACAGATCACTTTCATCTCGTTTGTTGGGTAACTACTCGTTGGATGACCTTAAGCGATTGCCAATCAAGAATGTTTCGACATCTAGATCTGAACTATACGTCTTTGTTCCGGCAAAGCTAGAAAATGTAGGAAAGGATCTAATACAGGGCTACGGTTACATCTATTCGGACAACCAGGAGGTGAAAGTTGGATCTACAAAAATGAGATCCTACCTAAGCTTGCACAGATCTGAAAAAACGATGTTGATCCTAAGAGGGGGGATCTCTTTGGTAAGTCGAAATGGATCTCTTTTTAATGATCTGGCTGATAGGAAACTAAAAAGTGATCATGAACTAACAGATCTTTTTAAGCAGTTGGATTCGGATCTACTTTTGGTAGGAAAAAGTGCGTCTGGCGTATCCAGCTTTTTATTGTGAGCTTTCGCCTTAAATAAGCCGAAAGCTCGGCGTAAATGAGTAGATCTGTTCCCATTTTATATAAGCTAAAATGCCCTTTGACCAAAACTCCGCCATGATCTTGGGAAACAGGTAGGACCTTTTGAATGACCTCTATATTAGATCAGAATGCTACTAGCGTTATTAACCGATTTTAGGTGTTCAAAATACGCGCATAAGCAGCATCAAAAAATTATTATCGCAGTAACTTTTTAGCGATAAATACAGATTTGAGATGTATCAAATGTACTTTGTGTACTTCGAGTCTGCTAAATCTCTAGGACTTTAAAATTCTAGATACGCCCCAATTATCTTTTGTACTCCTAGCCACTAGTTTTCTTTGGTCCTTTACCAAAGAAATGGGTTATTCAGCCTTATCTGTGCTGCTATAGTGGCGTAGGACTTCCAAACTAACCCTTAACTTGAGAATGCTGAATCTGAAAGCAATTGAGTGACGGATCACAAGAGAATATTAAGAATAATGAAAAATATTTTGCATATATCGGACTTACATTTATCAACTAGCAAATCAAAAGGCTTTCAAAGTACTGAGCTCAAGAAGTTGCTTGATTCTATATTGGGTGATCTTAATAGTTCTTCTTTTGAGGAACCAATAGATACTATTTTCTTTACAGGTGATTTGAGTTTCTCTGGGAAAGAAGACGAGCTTATTGAGGTTCGTCAGAAATTCAT
>NZ_LWFT01001148.1:0-748 GCF_001635105.1 Oleiphilus sp. HI0079 | reverse complement strand
GATTGTGGCGGTGGCAGAAAAGGGCCGACCGGGTTATAAACTAAACTTAACTTAAGATTCGGATCGCCACGGCCATAACCGAGTTTATTGAGCAGGGCTAAGGCCTTAATGCTGCCATTAAAGGTGCCTTTGCCTCTTTGTTTATCGACATTGTCTTCCGTGTAGCAAGGTAACGAGGCCACAACCTCAACCTGGTTTTCAGCAAGAAACTCGGCCAAGCCCTCTTGCCCTGGCTCCAACAAGACGGTGAGGTTGCACCGGTCCATTACATGCACTTTCCGTACGCGCGCCTCTTCGACGAAATAACGAAAATGTGGATTTAGCTCCGGTGCCCCACCCGTTAAATCCAGTGTCTTGATACCATGAGCATCGATTAGTGCAAGTAGCTCATCAATGGTCTCCTTGGACATTAACTCTTTGCGGGTAGGTCCTGCATTCACATGACAATGTGTGCAGCTTAAATTGCAAAGATAACCGAGATTAACCTGAAGTGTTGATATCTCTTTCCTCTGGATGCTTGGAAACTCTGAATCCATTAATCTCGGTTTTACATCCAACATTCAAACAACTCCATTGAAAATTATTTTAGGCTTACTAGCGATCTAACTTTGAACACAACGCAATTAAAAAGTTCCCAGAGGGACGCAAAATCACTCGTGCGTGCTTCGAAATTCCGATGGTGTCTGATTAAACCAACGACGAAACACGCGTGAAAAATTTGAGGTGTCAGCATAGCCGACCTTAAGAG
>NZ_LWFT01001147.1:0-722 GCF_001635105.1 Oleiphilus sp. HI0079 | reverse complement strand
TTATTCGGGTCCTCATCGGGTCGGTGGTTACGAAGCCATGACGGTTTGCGCATTAGTGATAAATACCACTCTCCCGATGAAGCGCTGCTTGCGCTGAATAATAACGAAAAAATTGACTTGTTTTTTTACCACGACCTTGGTCTAAACTATCTTACAAAAACAACTTACACCTCTTTAAGAGTGCTTCCTGTTAAATTTAGAACGGTCTCTCAATGGCTCATATACAGCAAGCACACAACGGCGCAATCAGTGCGTTTATTAGAAGCACAAGTAAGCTCAATTACCAAATCTGGCGAGCTGAAGCGGATTCAGGAGAAGTATTTATGAGCCTTTCTATGGGGTCTTTTTTCGCGCTTTGGTTTCGGCGTTATTTTTGTCTTGTCCTATTAATCGTCACGATACCTCTTCCGTCACTTAGTCTTGCAGAGACCAGAGAGTGTAAAACCCTTCGTGCTACGGGAAACCCCGAATATCCGCCATACCTTTTCAGAGAAAGTGAAGACAACATGAAACTGGTTGGAGCGAATGCCGAGATCATGCAGTTAATTGCCGAAAAAATTGGTGCCGAGATTGATGTGTCGTACACCGGTCCGTGGTCGAGAGCGCAAAAAGAGGTGCGAGATGGGCGCTTTGATCTCTTGGCAGGTGCGTTCTTTACAGTGCCGAGGGCACAATATATGGACTATGTATACCCATCGTTTCTTACCACGAAGAGTGTTGTC
>NZ_LWFT01001146.1:0-1066 GCF_001635105.1 Oleiphilus sp. HI0079 | reverse complement strand
GTACTTTAGTACTCATTCGGCCGTTTTATCCTTGGTTCAATGCCTCCTAACAGTAAAGATCATGCGGCTCTGCTATTCAAGTACGCGCTAACAATTTGATTCGCGTATAATTTTCGAATCGAGCAGGAGGTTGCAATGAGTTCATGGAAACAGGCTGTCCAAGCGCAGCTGTTATTTGCGCAGAAAATGCTGTCAGAAGCCCAAGATCTTGAGGCTTCTGGCGCGCCTTTATTAGGCGTTAGGATGTATCAAAACGGTGCAATTTTGAGTGCGCGCGAGCTTTGGGCGTGCTGGTTGAATGAGTGGGTGGGGCTATTAGCACCCAAAGCAAAGAAGGCACGGGTTTTGTCTTTGCAAGACTTTGAGCAAACGTTTGCTGGCTCTCCCAGTCTTGATCAACTAAAGGCAGAGTTAAAGCAACCTGATAGTTGGGTAAAGGGTTTTATAGAATTGGAGCGATTAAATGCAATAGATTGGGCCGACTCAGCTAGCATGGCGGATAAAAAAACAAATGATGAGAACGCGGTTGTTTATGACGGGCTAAGCATCGTTCAGCTCGATATTCGACCGTGCTCTGTATTAAACGGCCTCAATGATATCTCCCGAATGTTAACAGAGTTAAAACTGTTTATTGAGCATGTCAGAGAACAGCATTCAGAATGGTAGTTGTGTTACCATATCGACCAAATTAAGACAGTAGTTCGGAGTCAGTGTGAGTACAGATAGTTCGTTTTTGGAAATTGTAGAGCAAGACGACGGAGAGTTCGTGCTTAAGCGCATGGATGACGAAGAAGCATTGGTGACTATTCAGTTTTCAGAAGAAGTTATTGAGTATCTTCGCGAACACCAGGTTGATGTTGCCAAGGCTATGATCGGCGCAGGTGTCCAAACTGCAAGCGCGAAAACGCGCGCAGCATATGAAGCAAAACAGGAAGACGAAGTGCCTTCGACGATTCATTAAACGAGGGCCTTCGATGCACACATCTCGAAAGGCTGAAACTTCGAGCGGTTAATTCTAATCTTCAAAACAACTTTAAATGGGGCGTAAAGCCCCATTTTTTATTTC
>NZ_LWFT01001145.1:0-773 GCF_001635105.1 Oleiphilus sp. HI0079 | reverse complement strand
GCGGCAGCGAAAGTCTTTGTCTGTCGAGACAACCATTGACGAGGATCTTGTTTTATCCAACGAGCTGGATTCCCTCCTAAAGAAGCTATTTTTAGAACTGAAAAAACGAAGTGAAAAACTGAAACCGACAGAAAACGTAAGCGGTCGATTCGTGAAGATCAAGTTCAAAGACTTCTCCCAAACTACTTTGGAAGAAGCTATACAGAGCGGCACCGAGCCGTGGGCAGATCAAGATGCGTTTAGAGGTATGATGCGCAAGGCGTGGCAGCGCAAGCAACTTCCCGTTCGTCTCGTTGGGCTTGGGTTACGCATAGGCAACAACAAAAAAGACGAACTTCAGTTAGACTTGTTCTCTGACCCACCATCCGGAAGTATTCAACCCGATACATAAGCCGGTAATTAATCAGCAGCAAGGCGGATATTTTGGAACACCCATACGAACGACTTTTACCGGATATGGTGATCGACGCGGTCGAATCGCTCGATCTACTCAGTGACCAACGAATATTTCCGCTCAATAGCTACGAAAACAGAGTTTATCGAGTTGGACTCGAAGAGAGCGCACCTTGCATTGCAAAATTCTACCGACCTCAACGATGGGACAAAGAGGCTATCCTTGAAGAACATGCCTTCTCTTTTGAGCTTCAGGAGAACGACATCAACGTGGTCGCACCATTGATCATTAACGGGAAGTCTCTTCACGAGTTTGAGGGCTTTCAATTCGCTCTATTTCCTATGCAGGGCGGCTATGCGCCGGAATTAGAGCTACCGGA
>NZ_LWFT01001144.1:0-1264 GCF_001635105.1 Oleiphilus sp. HI0079 | reverse complement strand
TGGCTTTTAACGGGCCCGTGTGTCTGTTTCAAGGCTTGAGTGAATATAACTTTTTCGACGGGTTTTACTAGCTGCCCTTTTTTAATCTCGCCCAAGTCTCCACCCCGCTTTTTAGAGGGGCAGGTCGAATGCTTTTTAGCCAAAGTCTCAAACGAAGCGCCTAGCTTTAATTGCTTTTTGAGCCGTTCGGCTTCTTCACGCGTTTTTACCAGTATATGTTTTGCCATCGCGATGGGCATGGTCTTACCTTCATTCAAAGTGGATTCCGCATGCATTGTACCTTTGCTATGCAACTAAAGTGTATTTGTTGGTCATCAGTACCTATAATTGCGCTCAATTGTCGTGCAACAGAAAAGATTAGGATCGCTTTATGATTATCGTTACTGGTGGTGCCGGTTTTATTGGTAGCAACATCGTTCATGCTTTAAATCAGCAGGGCTATAAAGACATCATCGTTGTGGATGACTTAACGGATGGAACGAAGTTCGTCAATCTTGTTGATCTTGAGATCGCGGACTACCTCGATAAAGACGATTTTCTCGGTATGCTCGACGCCGGAGCGCCGTTTGGAGAAATTGAAGCGGTCTTCCATGAAGGGGCGTGTAGTTCGACCACTGAGTGGGACGGCAAGTTCATGATGCAGAATAACTACCAATACTCTGTCGAGTTGTTGGAGTACTGCCTAGATAAGAAAATTCCCTTTCTCTATGCATCCTCCGCTGCTGTATACGGTGGCTCTGACGTTTTTAAGGAAGAGCGTGCGCATGAGAAGCCACTAAACGTTTATGGCTACTCGAAGTTTCAGTTTGATCAGTATGTACGTCGTCTCTTGCCGAAAGCTGAGTCACAAGTAGTCGGGTTTCGCTATTTCAATGTGTATGGTCCGCGAGAGCAGCACAAAGGTTCCATGTCGAGTGTGGCCTACCACTTGAATACACAAATCAAAGCGGGCGAGAACCCGAAGTTATTTGAGGGTTATGATGGCTATCCGAATGGCGGGCAAACGCGTGATTTTGTTTACGTTGGTGACGTGGCGAATGTGAATCTTTGGTGCTGGCAGAACAAGGCGACATCAGGCATTTATAATTTGGGCACTGGAGCTGCAGAGCCCTTTCAAGCTGTTGCAGATGCCGTGATGGATTTTCACGGTAAGGGCAAAGTAGAGTACATTCCGTTCCCTGATCACTTAAAGGGCCGCTATCAAAGCTTTACTCAAGCGGATATGAGTGCCTTGCGCGCCGCGGGCTATGATCAGCCTTTTAAA
>NZ_LWFT01001143.1:0-1006 GCF_001635105.1 Oleiphilus sp. HI0079 | reverse complement strand
GCTGGCAATGTTGTCGACATCAAGAAGCTGTCTGAAATTGCGCACCGCCATGGCATCCCTGTAATCGTCGACAACACGGTTGCAACACCTTACCTATGCCAACCATTTAAGCAGGGCGCCGATATTGTTGTGCACTCTCTGACTAAATACATCGGTGGGCATGGTATTGCCATTGGCGGTGTCATTGTCGATTCAGGAAAATTCGACTGGGCCGCAAACAAAGAACGTTTCCCACTATTCAATGAGCCTGATCCTTCATACCATGGCGTTGTGTATACCGAAGCACTAGGGCCCGCAGCGTTTATTGGTCGTTGTCGCGTTGTCCCTTTGCGAAATACCGGCTCCGCGATCTCTCCACATAACGCATTCCTCATTATGCAAGGCTTGGAAACCCTTGGCTTGCGCATGGAGCGCCATTGTCAGAACGCTGAAAAGGTAGCGGGGCATCTTGCGACACACCCTAAAATCACCTGGGTAAACTATGCAGCCTTGCCTGACAGCCCGTACTATGAGAATTGTCAAAACATCTGCGGAGGCAGGGCTTCGGGCATCCTCAGCTTTGGAATAAAAGGTGGCAAAGAGGCTGGAGCTCGTTTCATTGATGCGCTGCAGATGATCCTGAGGCTAGTCAACATTGGTGATGCGAAGTCACTCGCTTGTCATCCGGCTTCAACAACACACCGTCAACTAGATGCCGATGAGCTAAAAGCCGCTGGAGTGAGCGAAGACCTCGTTCGCATCTCCGTAGGCATAGAACACATAGATGACATTATTGCCGATATTGATCAGGCACTTGAAAAGGCCTAACCCAAGACGGATAAATAAAGGCATAAAAAAAGCGACCTTTAAGTCGCTTTTTTACTCTGGCAGTGGGCTTAGGTTTTCGGCAACGTAACGCCAACCTGCCCCTGATATTTCCCACCCCGGTCACGATAGCTTGTTTCGCAAACCTCATCCGACTCAAAAAACAGCATCTGAGCAACGCCTTCGTTCGCATAGATCTTGG
>NZ_LWFT01001142.1:0-1319 GCF_001635105.1 Oleiphilus sp. HI0079 | reverse complement strand
CATTCTTTCGGGTCTGTTTCTGTATTACCGTAAGCTGCTGCTTGGTATGCGTGATACTTCAAACAACAGCCTAGAACAGAGTGCTTAATCTAATTCAAATGTGCTTGAAACTCGTGCTTTGAATTCGATATTTTTGATTTGATAGGTGTCAGGTTCATCCGCGCTTTGGGCTTCCACAGCCATCGCGCGCATTGGACTTGGCGAGGGACGATCGCTGTGCTCAATGTTGTGTTCAACATACTGAATTTTGCCGAGCTCAGCTCCATATGATTGAGCAATAACCTGCGCAGCAGATTTGGTTTTTTCAATTGCGTTTTGTAAAGCTATTGCGTGTGCTTCAGAAGAATCTTTGACATCAAAACGTATCGCGTTTACGCGGGAAACCTCAGACGCGGTAATGGCATTCACCAAAGATTCAAGTTGGTCGAGGTTGGAAAGTGAGAAGTTAACGAAACGGGTCACTTGGTAGCCTTCTAGAGATCTTACTTTATCTTGATAGTTGTATCGAGGTGCAATGTTTACTTGGCTACTGTCCAAGGAGTCTTTGTCTACATCGAAGTCTTTCAATGAGTTAAGGAGCTTGCTAACTTGATTGCTTGTAAAATCTCTCGCAAGATCGGCGGTGTCCGCTGTGTGCTCAAAACTAAGACTGATGCGAGCGAGCTCCGGTTCGACAGAAGAGGTACCGATCGCAGAAACTCGAATGCCGTTTTGCTCTGATGCTGCAATGTGGGTCGAGAATATAGAAAAGACAAACATAGCTCCGAGTAAGATAAGAGAAATGGCGCGGTCAGGACCTTGTTCTAAGTTCATTGAGCGAGGCATAGAGGGTGGACTCCAAGTTGTTAAGGTTTAGCAACGTGTAAATACGGTGCAGGGATCACTAAAGTTATAGCGTAGGTCTTTATGACCAGCTTAGTCNAAATTAGCTGTGTACCTTTGCAAAGTGCAATGAAACACAACGAAAAAATAGAAAGAGATCAGCAGTATGAAAATTGGAATATTAGATTGTGATGAGATTGCGCCGGAGTTAGTTGATGACTATCCCAATTATGCATCCATGTTTTGTGACCTGTTAGCCAAAACCACTTTGGCAGCGGAGCAGCCAGAATTTATTCGGTACAAGGCATGCCATGGGGAATTACCTTCCAATGTTAGCGACTGCGACGCGTACTTGATCAGTGGCAGTAAAACCGGGGTCTATGACGAGGTTGAATGGCGTGAACCTCTCAGAATACTCGTTCAGAATATATATGATGCAGGTATTCGTGTCGTGGGTATTTGTTTCGGCCATCAGCTACTGGCAGATGTCCTTGGAG
>NZ_LWFT01001141.1:0-1772 GCF_001635105.1 Oleiphilus sp. HI0079 | reverse complement strand
TTCCTCTAATTGCCAATGACTCTTTAAATGAGTTGATCGGGCTCGCAGATCAAGAAACCTTAGCTCTATTGACCATGGATGTTGAAGACCCAACTGGTTATGGTCGAATCGTACGCAATGTCGCTGATGAACTTGTTGCAATCGTCGAGCAAAAAGACGCCAACGAAGAACAATTGGCTATTCAAGAAATCAATACCGGTTTTATGGCTGCGACGTCCGACAACTTAAAGCAGTGGTTACCGCGACTAAGTTCAGACAATGCACAAGGCGAATATTACTTAACAGATCTCGTTGCGTTGGCAGTGAGTGATGGCAAAGAAGTAGAGTCCTGCTCACCCTCATCGCCAGAAGAAGTACAAGGTGTTAATGATCGACTGCAGCTTTGTGAACTGGAATGCTGGTTCCAGTCACAGTACGGTGAGCGTTTACTGCGCGACGGGGTGAGTCTATTTGATCCGAATCGTATCGACATTCGTGGCGAGCTCGTGTGTGGCAAGGATGTGACAATCGACTTAAATTGCGTTTTTATTGGGCGTGTCACCTTGGCTGATGGAGTTTACATTGGGCCAAATTGCATTATTACCAATAGTTCTATCGGCGAAAATACGACTGTTAACTCGCACAGCGTTATCGAAGAGAGCCAAGTTGACGGGCATTGTAATATTGGACCTTTTGCACGGCTAAGACCAGGTACTGCTCTTGCAGAGAATGCGAAAATCGGAAATTTTGTTGAAACCAAAAAGGCGAACATCGGTAGTGGATCCAAAGTGAATCACCTGAGCTATATCGGTGATGCTGAAATTGGCGACGACGTTAATATTGGCGCGGGCACGATCACTTGTAACTATGATGGTGTAAATAAATACCAAACCAAACTTGAGAATGACGTCTTCATAGGCTCCAATTCGTCGTTGGTAGCTCCAATTGTCGTCAAACAAGGTGCGACCGTAGGCGCCGGCTCAGTTGTTACAAAAGATGTTGATGCGCAGCAATTAGCCGTAGCCCGCGGAAAACAGGTGAATATCTCTAATTGGAAGAAGCTGACTAAGAAGTAATTTAAAGATCACGGATCGATTTGTAGTAGGGGAAAAGTATGTGTGGGATTGTGGGTGCGATTGCACAGAGAGATGTGGCAAATATTTTAATAGAAGGCTTACGTCGACTAGAATATAGAGGTTATGACTCTGCAGGTTTAGCAGTGCTCTCGAAGACCGGAGAGTTCCAGCGTGTACGCCGCGTTGGGAAGGTTCAAGCTCTAGCTGATGCGTTGGTTTCGGAGCCCTGCCTTGGAGGGATCGGCATTGCACATACACGATGGGCTACGCATGGTGAACCAAACGAGGCTAACGCACACCCTCACAGCTCCTCTTCTGAAATTACCGTCGTCCATAACGGCATTATCGAAAACTATCTTGAACTTCGCGATCATCTGAAGACCCTTGGGTACACCTTTTCCTCCGACACAGATACCGAAGTCATTGCACATCTCCTCCATCACGAACGCCAGCAAAGTAAGAGTCTCTTAGACGCTTTTCAGAAGACCATTCAACAGCTTGATGGGGCTTATGGCGCAGTTGCAATGGAGACGAGTGATCCCGATAGGCTTGTTGCAGCGCGTTCGGGCAGCCCTTTGGTCATTGGCTATGGCATTGGCGAAAACTTCCTTGCATCCGATCAGCTTGCTCTTTTACCTGTCACCAACCGATTTGCCTTTCTAGAAGAAGGGGATATTGCAGAAGTTACTCGTCACGAGGTCAGGATATATGACCATA
>NZ_LWFT01001140.1:0-748 GCF_001635105.1 Oleiphilus sp. HI0079 | reverse complement strand
GCCGAGAAAATTATACGCCTCAGCATCTTCGCCATTAGAAGGCTTGATTTAAGCCAACTTCAAAAAACAAAACAGGGAGTGCCGAAACTATGGCCCCGGCAAAGAAAGATAAAGTGAGCAGAAAAGAACAAATCTTGCAGGTTTTGGCAAGCATGCTTGAAGATAATCTCGGGGAGCGCATCACCACCGCAAAGCTTGCCGCAGAGGTTGGTGTTACTGAGGCCGCTTTGTATCGACACTTTCCGAGTAAGGCGAAGATGTATGAAGGTTTGATTGAGTTTATTGAAGAGACGGTTTTTACTCGCATTAACCGTATCAAGCAAGAGGGGCAGAACGCTCTGGATAAGCTCCAAAAAACGCTCACGTTAGTACTTGCTTTTTGTGAAAAGAATCAGGGTATGTGTCGTATTCTAGCAGGCGATGCGCTTGCCGGAGAGAGTGAGAAAGTGCGCACGCGCGCCGAACACTTTTTTCAAAGGCTTGAGACCGAACTCAAGCAGATGATTAAGGATGGAGAGGCGCAAGAATCGCTCGCGCGGAAGCTTAGCCCGGCGGCGAGTGCAAATCTTTTGCTGGTGAATGTTGAGGGTCGGATTCACCAGTACGTGCGAAGTGAGTTTAAAGTGAAGCCGACAGCACATTGGGCGAATCACTGGCCAATCTTGGCTGGTGGTGTGTTTCAGGCGGCTTAATTAGAACTCAAACAGCTCAGGCCGTCGGGGCGAGAAGTGCTCTACTTTGCTCATAA
>NZ_LWFT01001139.1:0-26734 GCF_001635105.1 Oleiphilus sp. HI0079 | reverse complement strand
AGAACTTATGACGGTTGT
This sequence comes from Oleiphilus sp. HI0079, assembly GCF_001635105.1. Taxonomy (NCBI): domain Bacteria; kingdom Pseudomonadati; phylum Pseudomonadota; class Gammaproteobacteria; order Oceanospirillales; family Oleiphilaceae; genus Oleiphilus; species Oleiphilus sp. HI0079. Next base: position 26,716 of record NZ_LWFT01001139.1, on the reverse strand, counting down.
TGAGGCGAGTAAAGAAATTTCACAGATTCTCGAAGTGATCAATGACATTGCAGAACAGACAAACTTACTTGCCTTAAACGCGGCCATTGAAGCGGCTAGGGCGGGAGAGCTCGGGCGCGGTTTTGCCGTGGTAGCGGATGAGGTTCGATCTTTGGAGCAAAAAACGCATGACTCAACAGAGCAAATTAAGGGGGCGGTTTCAGGGCTTTATGAAGCGATTAACAGAGCGCAAGATGTGACCAAAAAAGGTGTTGAAGAAGCGGAAAAGGGCGTGGAAGGAGTTGATCGCATGCGTGAGTCGCTCGAAAGCATCGATGATCAACTCAAAGAAATAAAAGATATGAACACAACTGTAGCAGCGGCTGCCGTTGAACAACTTGCCGTTTCTGAGGAGGTTGCCAACCGGATCCAGGAAATCAGTACGCTTTCTATGGAGAACTTGGATGTGGCGGCGCAAAGTGACGCGGAATCGGGATCAGTTGAGAAGCTTGCTTTCGAGATGCAAGCATATATCGAAAAATTTAAGAGTTAGGCGTTTCAATGGGCGCTTCTTTTCGCTGTCGCCGGGCTTTGGGTTTTAAGCCAGCGGTCAATGATCGGTAAGAACCCGGCGTAGTTCCCTTTGTAGGTTTCGTGGTGCCGGTCATGAAACTCCGGGCCATGATAGAACGGCACTAGCCGCATCGGGTTCCACTTAAAGCTGTAGCCTAGATGTCCGTCAACCGCTTCCATCTGTCGCCATATGAACCACGCGTACACCACATAAATATGGCTTGAGAGCAGTATTGGGCCAATCAGTGCAATGCCGGCAGTTAATGCTAGCTCAACCCAGTGAAAGTAGTTACCAGCCAATGCATAAGGTGTTCTAACCTGATGATGTACAGAATGCACATTCTTTAGCAGCCACTTATTTTCATGCATCGTTCGATGCATCCAGTAGTACAGAAAATCATCCAAGACGATAAAAAAAGCAATTTGCCAGACGAAGGTTGTCCAGTGAGGCACTTCGCCTGCGTGAATGCCAGTTAGACGAGCTAAGGGCCAGGCCAATACAAGCAGCGTGAACACTAATAGGGAGTTGAAAACGATCAACGTGATGTTTTTACCTAAAAACGTGCTGACTTCAAAGTCTTTGTTTTGCACCCGATAAGGTTTGGCCCATTCAGGATCTAACCACGCGAGTACGGTCCATGGTGCGGCGAGCAAGACGAAAACGCCAATGCCAATCGCAAAAGTGATGACGGGAAACTGAATAAACAAGGGCTCTTGATACCAGCCAATGATGGTATCGATGATGTCGGTTGGCATACGCGATTGTATTTTTTGTTATTGAGTACGCAATGAGCTTACACCATCACTGGTTAATGTACATATTGCTTGGTGTTTTGATAGGTGTTCGGGTCAAAGTCAGGATAGGCTTTTGAGCGCATAACGATTGCAATGGTTTTATATACTTCAACCCATGCGGCTTTACAGTCTGGCGTAAAATCATCACCGAGCCCCTCGGCGAGTGTATTAATCAGCGCATTTCCGACAGGCGTGTAGTCATCCACCTTTACACCATAGCTAACATGTTTCACTGCCATGTTTTCAAGCACTGGAACAAGCGCATCGAGATCATCAAGGGACTTTACTGCAAGCTTAAGCGCCGTCATCAATTTCTTACCCTGACCCTTCATGTCGTGTTTGAACAAAGGCTTTAAGGACGGGTCATAGGTAAAAAGCTTGTTGTAGAAGATTTCGGCTGCGGCATCTGCAATAGGCTCGACTTTCGCAAAGCTGGCTTGAACGAGCTTTTTCTGTGCTTCCGTAATGGCCATGTAGCAGGCTCCAATCAACGATAAGTGGTTAGGAAGCTAGTCTAGAATCCGGAAAGCTGCAAACTGTCACTAGTCAAAAATAGACAGTGCTTTTACTTGTGCCCAGACCTCTTGGTCAATCTTCAAGTTCAGCTTTTTTAACGAACGTTTGGTGATGAGCGCATGAAGCGTATTGTCTCCAATAGCGAGCTTGATGCGCACGGAGTGACTTTCGCTTGTGTGTTTGATGTTTTTTATTCTAGCTGGCAGGACGTTCAAGATACTCTGTTCGGTGTTTGGGAACCGACTAATACTGACGTCGCGTGCGGTTACTCTCAGCCGGATTTTCTGCCCCTCGGAAAGCGCTTGCTCGCCTATCCAGACAGCGATTGGCGCCCCAGTTTGCGAGCCTTTGATTTCTGCTTTTGACAGGCTGTTTTCTTGATCGATCTCGGTGATTGTGGCTTCAAATACGGATGCAAGCTGCTCCTGATCGAACAGTGCGCTGTGTTCGGCAAATGTTTGTAAGGCTGGCCCAAGGTACGCGGCTTCTCCTTGTTGCATAAGCAGTATGTCGTCCGCGAGTTGTGCAATTTCATCGATTGAGTGTGAAACGTAAAAAATGGGCGTACTCGAGCTAGACTTAAAGCGCTGAATTAGGCGCAGCATTTGGCGTTTTGATGTTGCATCTAATGCAGACAGCGGTTCGTCCATCAAGATTAGATCCGGCTCACAGACAATCGCACGCGCTAGGCAGGCCCGTTGGCGTTGTCCGCCGGAAAGCGTGTCGGGTCGCTGACTTCGAAGGCGGCTAAGGCCGCAATCATCTAACACGCGGGTAATATCGAGATCGCTCTTATGTACTTTACGAAGTTTAAGGTTGAGTCTGATGTTGTCTTCAATGTTGAGATGAGGAAGCAGTCTTGCTTCTTGAAAGAGGTATGCAATATTCCGCTTTGCCGGGGCAAGCCATGTATTGCTCGAAGAGCGTTGCCAAACTTGCTTGTTTACCGATATCTCACCGAGTGGCTGCTCTAATCCTGCGATGCACCGAAGTAGTGATGTTTTTCCGCACCCTGAGGGCCCGAAGACGCCAGTTAACCCCGTATTCTTGAACTCGCGTTGGATCTGAAGAGCAAAATCCGCACGCTGAAGAGAAATATCTACTTTGATGCTCATGCGCTGGTGCCCGCTCTGACCGCGCCTTTGCGTCCGCGTTGCTGAAGTTGCGCCAGACTCCAGATCACTAAGAATGCGAACACAAGCAAACCAAACGAGAGCACATGTGCTTGCTCGTAGTTTAGCGATTCAACATGATCGTATATTGCAATGGAGAGCACGCGTGTTTCATCCGGGATGTTGCCGCCAATCATAAGAATCACGCCAAATTCACCAAGTGTATGCGCAAAACTCAGAATGGCGGCACTGATCAACCCTGTTTTCGCCAGCGGTAAGGCGATTCCGAGAAAGCGTTGTCGGGCCGAGGCGCCCATTGTCGTGCCAAGCTCGAGAAGTCCTTTATCGATCGCCGAAAACGCGTTGTAGATTGGTTGCACAGCGAAAGGCAGAGAATAAATGATGGAGCCGATTACCAAGCCCCAGAAAGTAAACACAAGGGGCCCCAAACCTAGGCTATCTGTTAGCTGGCCAATCAAACCGCTTGGGCTCATCAGGAGCAATAGATAGAACCCAAGCACTGTTGGTGGTAGCACAATGGGTAAGGTGATGATTGTAAGAACAAATGGTTTGAGCTTGCTTGTCGTTTGGCTGAGCCACCAGGCAAGGGGTGTAGATATAAGCAGTAGAATAGCCATGGTGACAAACGCGAGGCGCAGGCTAAGCCAAAGTGTGGTCCAATCAGAGCTCATTCAATATCCGTTAAATATCCAGCATCTTGAATGATCTTACGCGCAGATTCACTCCGAAGAAACTTTAAGAATTGTTCTGCAGCCGTCGCATTCTCAGCGCGTTTTAGTAAGACCGCGTTTTGCTGGATGGGGGCATGCCACTCACTTGGTATCACGCTATGGTGAACGGATTTGTTGTTGCTGAGAACCTGTGCGTAGGCAACAAGGGCATTATTGCATGCGCCACTATCAAAAAATTGAAAGGCCTGAGCAACCGACTGCCCTTGCACGATGCGCTCAAATTGCCAGTCTTGACGTTTTAACCTTGCTATTACCTCTAAAGCGGCTCGGCCATAAGGAGCGAGCTTCGGATTTGCGATGGCAAGGCAGCTAAGGTTTTTAGCGCCATCCAGGGCAACATGCTGAGCCGATTTGTGAGAGACCAAAGCGAGCTGCCCGAAGGCATAGGTAAACTCTGAGCCCGGCACCACAAGACGGGTATCGAGCTTTTTGCCAATGGGCTCGGCAGAGAGGAAAATATCAATCGGAGCGCCATTGCTAATTTGCGCGACGAGTTTGCCTGAAGAAGCGAAAATAGTCTTGGTTTGGTGTAAATTTTCCGTCTGGGCACTGATCAGCGCGATCATCGTGGACTTGAAGTTTGAAGCCACGGCGATGGTGGGTTGCGCGTTGACCCCTGTGTGGGTCGCCAACATACTGATTAGCGCTAAAAACAGTCTGCTCGTCTTTTTAAGACTCAGCAGAATGGTGACGGAGTTTGACTGGCTGCGAGATGGCAAAATCTACACTCGGTTCTCTGCAAGAAACGCATCATACTCCGCGGGCACACCACAAAACGTAATGTCTTCGTTCTTCACCAAGTCGTATCGAATGTCTGCGCCTTCTGCAATCATCAGGTTGTAGAGTGGGGCGATGTAATACTCGTTATTGACGAGTGCGGAATTAGCGCGTTTTGCCTTGTCGAACAGTGTTAAAAAATCGGAACCGCTTTTGAAGTAGTAAAGTCCGGTGCTGCACAAGTTTGATATTGGCTTTTTCTCGGCGGTTTCGATCACTTTATTCGAATGCTTATTCAATGGTTTTGCGTAAGACCAGTTGTCTCCTTCTCCCTCGAACACTTCAAGGTAGCCATCGCACGCATCCATGAATTTAGGAAACGTAAAGTTACGGCGAAAGGTATCGATATTAAAGACAACAATCGGATCATCAAGCCGTTTCGAGTGTTCTAGGCCTAGCGCGACGGTTTCAGCCTGGCCTCCTGTTGGCTCGGTGAGTAGCACGACTTCGTAGTCCACTATTCCCAGTATTTTGCATCGTTCTTCGACAAAGGCCGGAGTGTTCTGAATATCGCGGCAGATGAAGAGAAAGGGCTCTGTTTTAAAATAGGTTTTAAAGCTTTCTACCGCATAGTCGAAGAGCGGCTTGCCAAAGCCATCAAGCATGTATTTTGGCTTATCGTATCCAGCTTTGGTAAAGCGCGAGCTTAAGCCCGCCATCGGCATTACAATCACGTTTTGGTTCCTTTTCAGCTCAGAGAGGTTGGTCGTTCGTTATCAAACTCTAAGCGCTTAATTCTGCATACAGCTTCATGGCATTTGCGAGCAAGGCAAGTTGGCGTTCTGGCTTGTCAGCATGAAGCGGAAGCATCGATAAAAATAATTGTACCTGCATTGCGAGCAGTTGATTCGCGTTCAGGCCAAACTGTTGTTCGCATAAGGTCTCAAAACGCTCGCGGATAAAGCTGTCCTTGTCGGTTTGATACACTTCGAAGGCGAGCGCGTTACCGTCTCGACTTAGATCAAAATATCCGGCGATGATAAAGTCGTATTTTCCGATGATCGAGTGCGCTAATTTCGCGATGTCGTAATGCGCAAAACCATGAATAGAGAGCAGTCCTTCATTGTTCATGCCTCGTGGGTCGATGACCTTGATACTTTGCGATCGAAAGTCATAAAGGATATTACTGAAGCAGAAATCACCGTGAACGACCGTTTGCACTTCCGTGTCAGGTATATGGCGTGCACTTGTCTCGTGAATGTGTTTAATCGACGGCATATTTACGCCGTTTAGCGTCCACGGCTCGTCAAGTGCTATGCCTGTATCGTTACTAAACTCCGCTAAGCGTTTGTCGGTTTTTTCGAGCAGAAATGTTTTAAAGGATTGGGTTGATTCCGTCGCCTCGAAGGTACTACAAAGAGAAACAAAGTGCCCGCATGCTTTAAGAATTTTGTCCCACACAAAAACCGGTAGATCACCAAAAACGAAGAGCTCATTAAGGCTGCTGATGCATTGATACTCGATGCGATAGCCTTCGACTCGCTGACCTGCGCTAAGCTCACCGAGAAAATTGGGCGTATGGCGTTTTAGTTCGCTGGGTATGTTTTGGAACCAATGGCTTTCGGCAGCCATTTTGTTTGGCATGTCGCTGCGCTTGGTGACCACGCCCGACTCGACCTTTAGGCTATTGAATGCACGAGCCGTACTCACATGTGTTTTGGACCGGAAGTAGGTATGTAAGTGTCCGAAGTCATGCCAGTCTTTCGTGAGATACGATGAGAGTTTGCATTGTTGACTGTATAAATTTATTCCCTCAATGAATGCGCCGCGCGCTCGGACCATAGATTGAATAAACGTGCGTGCATCGCTAAACCGAAAGTATCCATTAACCACTTGTTTGTTTGCCTGCGTGGCGCCGTCGTAGGGGTGGAAGTCTTGAACGGTTTTGCCATCAAACGTCGCCCATTCATAGTTATCCTCTACTTCGCTGACGGCAATGATGTCGTGCAGCTCTACTGGGATGTCATAAACGAGTGTGTCGCCATGCAGTATGGTAAGAGGGCCTTCTGAGTAACCGCTTAAGTTAAGTGCGCAAACGATTGAGTCTCCGAGTGACAAACCTTCTGGGATTTCAAGTATCTCGATCGACATCTGTTCAAGTTGTCTTAAATCGTGTTTGGGAATAGAGAAGCTTTCCGGAATGGTAAGAACAACCTTGTCCTGTGTGTTTAAACTCTCATATTGGTAGCGATACAGGCGCTGATTCCCAATAGGCAGGAAGGCCGGAGGGATTTTTCCAAGCTCGGACCGAAACTCAGGGCCGATATAAGCCGCGGAGGTAATGAGAATCAAAGTACTTTTTCCTTTGCGAGCAGTTCGTTGATTTCTGCTGGGCTCATGCTGGTGAATTCACTTGGTCGTACGGACTTGTCATCCACGTAGAATCCCTCATAGCCACACCAAGGTTTGCCGACGATGATTTCGTCATAAGGGATGTTGTGCTTGTCGAGCCAGGCCATAATGACAGGCAAGGTGTGCACGTTGATTTTGCCCACGTTGCCTTCATAGGTTCGCATGTTGCGAGCTGTGCTAATTACAATATCGAAGCCCTGAGCCTTATATTCTCGTATTTTTTCAACTACGCCAGTTTGAGGTGTGGCTTCACTGTAATTGCCGCTTTCGCCTGAGGTAATGGTTCCATCAAGGTCCATGATGAGTCGTTTCATAGTTTGGGGCTCTAAAAAAGTGACGAGGCGCTTTTACAACCAATCCCTTTTGGATCATAGGATTGGACCAATATGTCATTAATTTATCACAGAACTTTGGGTATTTGATTGTTTTGGGATGGGTTAAATGCCTCGAACTGCAATGTTAAAGACTGTTGCTTCGCTTTTGTAGACCTGCGGTTTGGCGTAATATGCGCGCTAAATCACTAGGGTACAAAATGAAGATCGCGTTTTTTCTTGGCTCAACCTCTTATGCATCCGGTTTATATAATGCCACAACGGATACAGCAGCAGCTATTCGCAAGATGGGGCATGAGGTGGACTATGTCTTTTTAGAGCAATCTGAGGCGTTACGCGAGTCAGATAAAATTGTCGATATTTGGGGCTTGAGTAAAAAAACGCGAAGTAGCCGTGTGTTCATCAAACTGATGAAAACGCTCTTCGGGTACCACTTTTTTCATGCTCTTTTTTCAATGCTCTTCTCTGCAAAATTAGAGACGTTTTTGCAAAAACACGATTACGACTTAGTGTTTTTTCACGGTACAAATTTTCTGCCTTTTTCTGCTTATTCTGCGCCAAGCTATGTGGTCGTGCATAGTTGTAAGTATGTCAACTTAGTTGGCCGAAGAAGAGGCATTAAGAAATATTTCTATCACAAGCTTTATCAAAAAATTTATTCTAGCAAACATTTGCTTTGCGTCTCTGATAGCGCAAAAGAGGATATGCTGACTTTGATTAAAGCCAAGCCGCAGTCTATTGAAACGATCTACAACGGCTTTGATTTCGAAAAAATGAAAGCCCTTGCGCAACAGCCTTGCGCGCTTGAGCTACCCGAGAAGTTCATTATGTCTGCTGGGCGGCCTGATCGCACCAAGCGTTTCGATGTGCTGCTTCGTGCCTTTGCTGAGTCGTCATCAAGAGAAACGCACGACTTGGTTATTTTCGGAGAGGGGCGGGGATTGCCAGAACTGCAGGGGCTCGCGAAGGAGCTCGGAATTGACCATCGCGTTCGGTTTCTCGGGTTTTACTCTCCTCTAAATGCGGTCTATCAGCATGCGAGCCTTTATGTGCTGAGTTCTGATATTGAAGGCTTGCCTACCGTGATTGTCGAAAGCATTGTGGCCGGAACCCCAGTGGTGAGTACCGATGCAGGTGGGGCGCGTGAACTGTTAGCGAACGGCTCCGCTGACTATGTTTGTGAGAAGGGAAACCACAGAGAGCTCGCCAAGTTGATCGATCGGGCGCTCGAAGAAGACAAACCGGTGAGTGCAGAGATGCTTTCTTTTCTTCAATCCGATAAAGTCGCTCTACACTATATCTCCTGTGCCGAAAGACAGGCTCGGAATGCTCGCTATGATTAAAAACTCCGATATTACCGTTGTGGTTCAAGGGCCTGTTGTGGCGAGCCCTGATCGGGCTATGGACGAGGGCATTACCGAGAAGTGTCTGACCAGCGTTCGTCATCACCTGCCAGGGGCGCATGTTATTTTGTCGACATGGCAGGGCCAACCGGTCGAAGGCTTAGATTACGATGAGCTTTTGTTAAATGAAGATCCGGGTAGCAATATCACGGAATATACCGCAGACGGCAAGCCCGATGCATCCAACAATAATCGCCAGATCGTTTCTTCTCGAGAAGGGTTGAAGCGAGTAAAAACGCCTTATGCGATGAAGTTACGTTCTGATAACTATCTAGTGGGTGATCAGTTCAAATTTCTGCAAGCGTCCTTTCCAGAGCGCTGTGAAGAAGATCGCTTTCTCAGCGAGCGGGTCGTGGTGAACAACACCTTTACCAGAGCTTACGCCAGATCAAGGAGAGTTGCGCTACACATGTGTGACTTTTTTTACTTTGGGCGAACCGAAGATGTTCGCGCGTTATGGGGTATGAGTAATTTGCCTGATCTCGCTTATGACCAAACACGCAATGGCCAAAAGCAATATTGGGGCGCGCCGCATTACAAAATAGATTGCACGCAAAAACTCTTGCTTGTTGCTCTTCAGCAGTATGATGCCAGCTTGAATGTAGAGCACCTTCACGACGCACCGGACGATCTCATTGCGCGCTCAGAACGAATTTATGCCAATAACTTTGTGATTGGTGAGCCCGAGCTGATTGGTTTAGGGCTATGTAGCAAATTTGGCCCTCAAGAGCGGGCGAACCGCCTTAGTGGACGCCTCACCTATGTGAACTTCGATGATTGGCAGGTGCTTTACAAAACATATTGTGATGCAGAGTTTCCGCTCGGGATGGCGCCATTACGGATTCGAAAGCGGAACTTTCTCCGGGCTTTTCTGCTTGCCGCAAAGTTATTGGAAGAGGCGCTAAAGAGGCTCAAGAAGAAGGCTTAAAGCAGATAGGCTATTCTGCCGTCTGAGAAGAGAATATAGATAGGTTCAAACACATTATATGAAAATACTGGTAACAGGCGGAGCGGGTTTTATAGGGTCTGCTTTGATAAGACACCTTATTCAGGACTGCGAGCATCACGTTTTGAACGTTGATAAGCTCACTTATGCCGGTAATTTAGAGTCTTTAAGCTCGATTGAAGGTCATGAGCGCTATCGGTTCTATCAGGCGGATATCGCCGATCGAGAGCTTATGTCGCGTTTGGTTAACACGTTTGAACCAGACGCGATTATGAATCTCGCGGCAGAGAGTCATGTAGATAGATCTATTGATGGCGCAGCCGATTTCATCCAAACGAACATAGTGGGTACATTTCAGCTATTGGAAGTTGCTCGACAATATTGGACTTCCTTAAAGAGTGATCAGCAAAGCGCGTTTCGCTTTCATCATATCTCGACGGATGAGGTTTATGGTGATCTCGAAGACGATGGCTCACTATTTACTGAATCGACCTCTTATAAACCCAGTAGTCCGTACGCGGCTACGAAAGCGTCTAGTGACCACTTAGTGAGGGCTTGGAGCCGGACATACGGCTTGCCAGCAATTGTCACCAACTGTTCCAACAATTATGGGCCGTATCACTTCCCTGAAAAGCTTATTCCGTTGATGATTTTGAATGCGCTTGAGGGAAGGCCGTTGCCTGTCTATGGCAATGGACTTCAAATTCGCGACTGGCTTTATGTTGAAGATCATGCTCGAGCCCTTGTTCGCGTTATCGAAGAGGGGAAGGTGGGCGAAACATACAATATCGGTGGTAACAACGAAGTTCGAAACATCGATGTTGTAAAAGGTATTTGTTCCATTCTAGAAGAGCTCAGACCTTGCCTTCCTGTCGGCGTTGAACGATACGTCGATTTGATTCAATTTGTTGACGACCGGCCAGGGCACGATCTTCGCTATGCGATTGATTCGTCAAAGATTCAGTCTGATCTTGGGTGGCAACCAAAGGAAAGCTTTGAAACTGGCTTGAGAAAAACGGTTGAGTGGTTTTTGGAAAACCAAGAGTGGTGGCAGCGCGTGCTTGATGGGTCTTACAATCGAGAACGACTAGGCATCAGCGACTAGGCATCAGCGACAAGGAGCAATGATGAAGGGCATTATTTTGGCCGGTGGTTCGGGAACTAGGCTCCATCCGATTACGATGGGGGTCTCCAAACAGCTTTTACCTGTCTATGACAAACCGATGATTTATTATCCTTTGTCTGTTTTGATGCTAGCTGAAATTCGCGACATATTGATCATTACGACGCCAGATGATCTTGCTGCTTTTCAGCGACTGCTCGGTGACGGCAGTCAGTTTGGTGTGTCTTTGTCGTATGCTGTTCAGCCCAGTCCAAACGGGTTAGCGGAAGCGTTTATTATTGGCGAAGAGTTTATTGGGAACGACTCGGTTAGTTTGGTGCTTGGCGATAATATTTTCTACGGGCAGGGCTTCAGACCGAAACTAAAACTGGCTGCACAGCAAGACTCCGGCGCCACCGTATTTTGTTATAAGGTAAAAGATCCTGAGCGTTTTGGCGTTGTTGAATTTGATGAAAACTACAAAGCGCTATCCATTGAAGAAAAGCCAGAGAAGCCAAAGAGCAAGTATGCGGTTACCGGCTTGTATTTTTATGACAACGACGTGGTCGAAATAGCGAAAAATATCAAACCTTCTCACCGCGGAGAGCTGGAAATTACTTGTGTGAATGCGGAGTATTTGAGAGCCGGTAAGCTAAATGTCGAGTCGCTTGGGCGTGGTTTTGCTTGGCTTGATACGGGAACTCATGACAGTTTGTTAGAAGCCTCTCATTTCGTGCAAACGCTTGAACACCGTCAGGGCTATAAGGTTGCTTGCCTAGAAGAAATAGCGTTTAAAGCGGGTTGGCTGAGTGAAGCAGATGTTTTGAAAACGGCTGAAAAGTTTATCAAAAACAGTTACGGACAATATTTGAAAGAGATTTTAGATGGGCATTAACCCCACGGAAAGTGATGTGAGAGAGCTGCTTTTCTCAAGTTTAGGGGACTCGAGAGGGGAATTAATAGCGCTGGAGCAGTTCAAAGAAATACCTTTTGAAATTAAAAGGATTTACTACATCTTCCAAACTGCAGAAAACGTGAAAAGAGGGTTTCATGCTCACCAGAGTTTGAAGCAGGTAGCGATTGCTCTATCTGGGTCCTGTGTTTTCGATGTCGAAACCGAGAACGGAAGCTCCTCCCATTTGTTAGATTCCCCCAGTAAAGGTTTATATATGGGCGGGTTAGTGTGGCGAGAGATGCGCGATTTTAGCCATGACTGCGTGCTGCTGGTTATTGCTAGCGAATGCTATGATGAAGCCGATTACATTCGTTCATACGATGCGTTTAAGCATCAAAAGAGTCTTCTTGCTCAGTAGCAATCAATGATCTGCTGTCATCCCGCCAAATACAAAGAAAGGTATAGAAGTACACATGGTTGAGTTCTTAGATTTGAAAGCTGTTAACGCGCAGTATCGAAGCGAATTGATAGCGGCGTGTGAAGAGGTTGTCGATTCTGGGTGGTATATTCAAGGCGAAAAACTGTCTTCTTTTGAGCATCGTTTTTCTGGTTGGTGCGGCACAAACTATTGTGTCGGTGTGGGCAATGGGTTTGATGCGCTTCGCTTGATTATGCGTGCATGGATGGAGCTAGGGCGTTTGAACCATGGTGATCACGTGCTTGTTCCCGGGAACACCTATGTGGCAAGTGTGCTCGCAATTACCGAGTGCGGGTTAGTTCCAATCTTCGTTGAGCCCGACGTGTCAACGTATAACCTTTCACTAGAACAAGTACAAAAGCAGGTAACCTCCAAGACCAAGGCAATCATGCCTGTGCACTTATACGGGCAGCTCTGTCCTATGCAAGAGCTTAGCGCTTGGGCGAAAGCAAACGATATTCTCGTGATTGAGGATTGTGCCCAGGCTCACGGTGCTGCGCGTGAAGGCATTCGAGCTGGTGCTTGGGGCGATGCGGGCGCGTTCAGCTTTTATCCCGGAAAGGTTCTAGGTGCGCTGGGTGATGGTGGAGCAATCACGACGGACGATTCTGAGCTTGCGGACACGCTTCGCTCACTGAGAAACTACGGGTCTGAAGAGCGCTATGTTCATGGTTTGCAAGGTGTGAATAGTCGTTTGGATGAAATTCAAGCTGCGATGCTGTCTGTTAAGTTGAAGTATCTGGATCAAGAGATTGCGGTAAGGCGAGCGATCGCTCAGAAGTATCTAACAGATATTTCGTCTAAATTTTTAACGCTACCTTATAGCGGAATCACTGAAGAACATGTTTGGCATTTGTTCGTTGTGCAGTGTGAAGCGCGTGATGCGCTCCAAGCTTACCTTGCCGATAATGGCGTGAAGACGCTCGTGCACTATCCGATCCCTGCGCATAAACAGAAAGCCTACCCCCATTTTAATGACCTTTCTTTGCCCGTGACTGAGAGGCTGAGTCGCACTGTTTTAAGCTTGCCGATATCGCCTTGCATGACAGAACAAGAAGTTGAACACGTGATTAAAGCCGTTAATGGGTTCTCAGCATGACCTTATCCAATGGGCAACCGAAGGTACTCGACGACGTCGTATTTATTTGTTTTGTATACAATCAAAAGAAATTTGTGCGCGAAGCGATAGATTCAGCAATCAATCAGACGTGCTATCCCTCGCGACTCATTATTATGGATGATGCTTCATCAGATGGAACTCAGGAAGTCATTGAGGATGTCATTAAGTCGGCTCCGTCGGAGCTGACTATCGAGTATTGGCGTAATGACCAGAACCTTGGCTTGAATGCGCAGCTAAACAAATTGTCTGGGCAGTTCGAGAATACGCTTATGGTGTTTCAAGCGGGTGATGATATCTCGGAGCCGACGCGGGTGGAGGAAACCTACGCATGTTGGCTAGCGAACGACCGGCCACCGCTTATTGTTGCAAGATATGATGAGATTGATGAAAACGGCGACATGGTTTCTTCCTTCTCTGCGTCGGCCAAGCCGCAAAAAAAATACACATTCAAACGCTTAGTGAACAGGCGAGCCACTATTTATGGATGTTGCCCCGCGTATCATTCGCAGGTGTTTAACCATTTTGGTCGAATACCAAGCTATATAATCAATGATGACAGGGTTAATACATTTAGAGCGCTTTGTTTGGGAAACATCTGTTACCTTCACACGTCACTCTTAAAATACCGCGTCGGTATCGGGGTTTCTTTTTATGATGACGTCGCAAAAGATGACCAGCTTTACCGCTTAGTCACGGATGCCAAGCGTGAGGTGAGCGACATAAAGTGCCATCTCAGTGATTTAGACGCGGCTCCACGCAAGGACAAAAAATACATCTCGAAGCTGCTCATGCGCAGAAACAGGTATGTAATGTGGCTCTCAGCCCTAGAGCAAGCGCCTTCCTTTTCAGATGTACTGCGCGCCATTCTCTCAGGCGTGCCAATCAAGCCTGTATGGAAAGCTTATAAGAAGCTTAGAAAGTAGGCCTAGGGCGAAACGTTGTTCGGCTAGTTGTTTCGGGCTTGTGCTAATCGGTTTAAACGGATTTCGCGCTGTCTAATGGCAACGTGTAAGTATCGATCGCTAACCCTCTACCACCAAAGCTCTCTTTTTGCGCAATTAGGCCGCCGTTAAGGATGGTTCCGTTCTCTTCGGTAGAGATGCCAAAGCTAAAATATTGTTGGTTTTGTGACATGGCATCTTGGATACAGTTTTCTATCAGAAAATCGAGGGCCCCCACGGCCTTTCCTTCGTCTGAGGTGGCCATATATTGTGTGTGCGTAATATTATTGAATTTGAACAGTAAGGTGGCTGCCATCAGGGTGCCATTCTGTTCTGCCATCTCCAAAGAGATATTTTCAGGGAAGCATGAATGTAGGTATTCGAGTTCTGCGGCGCTGTGGACGGGGCTCGCACCATGCTTGGATAGTACGCTACTAAGTAGAGCATGAAATGCTTGCCAGTCTTGCGATTTGCTTACGGTAACAGACTCTTTCTTTGCTTTGTTTATTAACCATTTCCGGCCTTTTGAGATCTTTGGGCGAGCCTTGAGATCGATCACGCTTGATAGGTCTCTGCGCGACAAAGTTGCACCTTCTTTCATCAGGGCATACAAATCATCTTGATACATCGAGCGTTGAAAAACATGAGGGATCGCTTTATAGCGAAGCGATACACAGCCGTCTTTTTTGCAGAAATTCGTGAGGCTCTCGAACAACTCGAGCATTGATGAGGCTCTTACTTTATCCCCTATAAGGAGGCCTCCATATGTAAGCCCTCCATGAGATACGATCGTGTCTTCATGTCTGGAAGCGGGCAGAACTGCGATGAGTTTATTGTCATCGTAAAACATGAGGGATTGATCTTCAAAGCGGTCGCGATGGTACTCTACAAAGCGTCGCATGAAGAAAAATAGTGGTGATTTTGACGACTCGACAAATTGATCCCACTCTTGCTCTTTGTCGCTTGCATATTGGATGCATGAAATCAATTGACCATCTCCAAAAGGCCAAAACCGTCCTGTCCCATATTGTTTCCGTTATAGACTGCCCACAAGGAGTTGTTGCTTTTAAATAACCGAGGGTAACAAAGGTGCTTGCTATCAAAACTGCCTTCTGCGCCAAGCGTTAAATTCAGCGCGTTGTCGTTCCTTGTCCATTCTATGCCATCGGGCGACGTGGCGAGTCCCGGAAAGTAATCCTCTCCCGTCTTTGATCCGCTTGTAAAAAGCATAAAAAATTGATCGTCGAATTTGTAAACAGAAGGGCGTCCGATTCTGTACTCATTGTCTTTGTTATCGACGCATAGCTGTGGGTTCGATTCGAAGGTAAGTCCGTCGTTCGAGTAGCTATGCCAAATATTATATTGAGGGTAATCCGTACCTGCGATGTTTTGCCAGCCATCGCCCATAGCATGCCAGATACGCCATTTATCGTTTTCGAATCTTACTGAATGGATGGCGTTAATCATCACGCCATTCTTTGCCCGATCCAGAATGGGTGCTTCGGAGACGCGCGTGAAGTTCTCACCGTCAGAGCTGGTTGCAAGTCCTGAAAAAGCGAGGAACTTTACATTTTTAACGAGCTGGAAGCCGACATAGTACATGCGTATCTCGCCATTCGGCGCTTTGAGTACGTCTCCCAGAATGACGCCATTGTCGTCGAAGCATCCGGAACGGCCAGTATCGAGAACAGGTTTCTTAGATACTCGTTTTACGATAGAGGGATTCTCAGAGCATAAGTCGACGTAGCCGATACGGCTTACACCTTCATTGTCTCTAAACCCGCAATATACCCGAATTGTTTCTGCGTTTAAGTTGAACGGAGTCGGAGTTAGCGCGCCCGCGCACGCCCAGTCAGGCATTTGGGGTTTTGAAAAAATTAGCCCGTGTTTTTTCCAGTTAAATTGCATTAAAGCTTAACTCCTAAGCTGGATTTTCCAGGGACTATTTTGGCTGGTGAGCCCACATATATGCTCTCAGGCTCCAACAATGATTTGTTCACCAGGCTCGCCGAGCCAACAATGCAGCTATGCGCTAGAGTGGTATTGTCATTAAACGTCGCATTCACCCCCAGGAAGCACGAGTGTCCTATCGAACAGTACCCGGAAACGACCACGTGGGATGATAAGAAACAATGGTCCTCAATGACGGTACGATGGCCTATATGGTTGCCACTCCAGAGAATGCAGTTGTCGCCGATCGTCACAAAAGGCTGAACAACATTGTTTTCGAAAATGAAGCAATTTTCCCCAACTTTGGCATTTCTCCAAACAAACGCTCTGCTGCTAATGTAGGTCGCGAACTCGTAGCCCATGTTCTTGAGCTTTAAGTACAATCGGGTTCTTAGGCGATTTAGGTTGGTCGAGGGTATCGCCACGAAGGCACAAAACTCATTTGATGGATAATCGCTGAGGATGTCCTCTACCGCTGAGACTGGAAGCCCATTCAGCTGTTTATCCTTTAAATACTCGGCTTCAACACAAAAGCCTGCAATCGTGTAGTCTGAATCGTAGGTGAAATACTCGAAGGCAATTTCTGCTAGCTCTCCGGCGCCGATGATGATTAGCTTTTTAGGTTTGCTCATTATGTAATCCTTGTTCAATGAGGATTGGCAGAAGACTTGGAATTCGCGCCATTCTAGCATTGCTTTCTATCAATCTGATACAGCAACTCACCCTCAGCGCGATGCATGTGGGCGCTATTTAAGTAGAGAATTTTGCATTTATTATTTAGTATCGCGCGAACATTTCAATACTAGGCTTTGACCTATGGCGTTAAGATTATTAATCATCTCCTCCTACACCGACACTTGGAATTCGGTTCGTCCTGAAGCCGAGATTTTCATCGGCTTAGCGAAGCTGGGTGTCGACGTGACGTTGATGACAGAAGGTGATGCAGAGTACGTTTCACGCTTTAAAGAAAATGGCGTGAAGATTATCGATTTCCACCCGAAGAAGAAGTTTCAGTGGTCGGCGATTAAACGGGTTCGGGCTGAACTGAAAAACGGTCAATACGACGCGCTTTATATGTTCAACAACAAGGCGATTACCAATGGATTGTTTGCCTCTATCGGATTGCCGGTGAAGACGGTCTCATATCGAGGGCAGACGGGTAATATCTATTGGTATGATCCAACAAGCTATTTGACGCATTTAAATCCGCGCTTGGATGCAATTATTTGTGTCGCGAATGCGGTTCGTGATGATCTTTACCTGCACTCGCGTTTACCGAAAGATCGAATTACGACCGTTTACAAAGGGCATTCGCTTGATTGGTATCAGGATGCGCCTGCCGACTTGTCTGAGTTTGGTATCCCTGATGGCGCTTTCGTCGTAGGTTGCGTTGCTAATGACAGACCGAGAAAGGGCCTACCAATTTTGTTGCAAGCCTCGCATCAGCTTCCTCAAGACAAAGAGGTTTATTTTTTACTTGTTGGCAACGGCATGGACAGTGAGGCAATTCAAACGCTGATTAATCAAAGCCCGATGGCCGATCGCATTAAAGTAGCAGGGCATAGAAAAGATGCGCCGGCGTTGATTGCGGCGTGCGATGTCTCTGTCTTGCCATCGCTAAAAAGAGAGGGCTTACCCAAAACGGTGATCGAAGCCATGGCGTATGGAACCGCTGCGATTGTTTCAGACACGGGGGGCAGTGCCGAGCTTATTGTTGACGGTGAAAGTGGTATTCGTGTGCAGCCGGGCGACGTAGCAGCGATTGCTCAGGGAATTGCGCGTTTAGAGGCGGATCGTCACCTATGCGCGGCCATGTCAGAGGCCGGACGAAATAGGATTCGGGATCATTTCAATACTGAAAAGTCAGCCCAGGATACCTTGACCTTTTTAGCGCAGCTCGTGGCAGAAAAGTAATTTTTAAGCTGCTAGCCTTTCCCAACAAAAACTGTTTTCATAACTGCATAATTACATTTGTGTTTTAAGAGTATTTGGATGTCCTTACGCCAGGATAGCGCGCTAGTAGCTTTGCTTAGTTTCGCATTGGGTTTGTTGTTGGCGGTCATGCCCTTAAAGGCGAACGCGCGAGGTGTTTCGCCTTATCTTCCACTACATATCTCACCAGAAGCGGAACGTCAGATCGAACGATTGATGGTGCTGGCGGGCGATCCAGTTTTAACGCGGCCGATTCCTGCAGCACGCGTCCATGATGCTTTGAAATATTACTGTGAAGAGCCAAACACTCTATGTCGACAAGTGCGTAGCTATCTCAAGCGTTACTCGCAGACGGATGGGTTTACTTACGCTAATTTAGAGTTGAACGCCAAAAGCGATGAGAGTATTCCTTTGCCGAATCAGCGAGGCGAAGACAGTGATAACGCTGCAACAATCAATGCGCAGCTATACCTTCGACTAAATCAACACTGGTATGCGTTTCTGGGTGGTGAGCGTCGTGAAGACGGCGAATCCATGGAAGGCACCTACTCCAGCTTTGGTGTTGACTGGATGCAGTTTGATGTTGGCTATCGCTCACATTGGCTCTCTCCTATGCAGCACAGTGCGATGCTCTGGAGCACGAACGCTGAAACGCGCCCCTCATTAACACTTTCGAGCCCCATTTCAATCGGCTCGCTCGGCTTTCGCTATGAGTTGTTCGCAACTCAATTAAGCAAGTCAGACAATATCGCCTATCAAGGTGGCCTGACTTCCGGAAACCCATGTGCGATTGGCATGCATTTGAGTCTCAACCCTGTGCGACATGTCGCTTTTGGTTTGAATCGGGTGATGATCTACGGTGGGGGCGAACGGGGTGAGTGTTATGAGCCTGAAAACTTATTGAAAGCATTTTTTGACCCGAGTGGGGCGGATAATGCGGGGGATAATCTTAGTCAAGACGACGAATTCGGAAACCAAAGCGCCTCGCTGACCTCTCGGATCAATGTGACAGGCCAAGTGCCGTTTAGCCTTTATTTTGAGTACGCGGGCGAAGATACCTCAGTAAACAAGTTTTACAGACTTGGTAATGCGGCGTTACAGGGGGGTATTTATTTTCCTTCGTTGTTTGAGGAAGTCGATCTGACCTACGAATACTCCGAGTGGCAAAACAGTTGGTATGTACATTCGATTTACAAGGATGGCAGTGTCAGCGGCGGAAATATAATTGGTCATGCTGCCGCAGATCAGCGACAGAAGGGCGATGGTGCTGGTGGTCGCTCTAGCTTGCTTAGTTTTGGCTGGCAACATGCGGTGGATCGTTTGTTGAATGTACAGTTTAGAACGATTCAACAAGCCTCTTATTCTAGCTTTCATTACGAACCCGCATTCGATGCACAGGTGCGTTACTCAATCGCAGCGAGCGATTATATTTGGGGCTTGGAGGGGCGAACAGGAAGTAGTGTTTGGGATGAGGACTATTACCAGGTAGGAGCATTCGTTCGATGGTAAGGCGCATAAACAAGGTGGTTTTGTTGGTGCTAGGCCTGGCGCTTAGTGCATCGTCCTTTGCAGAGACGGAGTTTTCGTATTCGTTGGCGCTTGGCTCGACGATAGGAAAGGTAAAAACACTGCTTGATGGCGGGGACAATCCAGCAGCCGATACAAGTGATTGGGAGGCGGGACCTTACGTCGCATTTGGTGTTCACGGTTTGTATGCCGAGCGTCATGAGCTTGGTCTTGTTGCAAGTTACTCGACAGCGGATGGCGATGGCCTGTTGTCTATCAGGCCTTTTGATTATCGTTATCGTTTATCGGATGCACTCCGTTTGAAGGCATTTTTTGGTGTGGCGCGCTACGATAAGGAGACTGCCGCGCACGGATACTATCTAGGCTTTGGTAGCGAGTGGCGCGTGCTGTCTCACTCTAAAACCGATGGTTTAGGGCTTGGGGTTGAATTCGCATACGGTGACAAGATCGCCCGAGACCGGGTTTTGCCAACCGATCCACCGGCCATAGAGGCAAGCTCCCCAGAAATTTTCTATGATATGACTTTGGTGAATACCTATCTCGCTTGGTATTTTTAGCGTGAGGCGCTGAACATGAAAGTTGCGATCGTTCAAAAGGATCTTAAGAATCTGCGCTCAGGCGTCTCGCGTTTGGTTCGCTCTGAGTTAGAGGCCTTAGACGAAGTGGGGCACGAGTCATTTTTAATCTCAGAGAAAGTAAAGCCGATTGCTTATTCTCATACCAGCGCGCAAGTTCGTAAAACCTTTCGCTGGCCTTTCAAGGGTGCGATCCGACGTCGTTTTTTTAAGTGGCAGACGGAGTATTGGTTAGGCCGTATTGCGCCTGATGTATCGATCGCGCACGGAGATATCGCGAGCGCGGATGTGTGTTTTATTCATAATTGTGTGCATTTTGAACATGAACTTATTCATGGCGTCCCATTGCCCAGCGACAATGATGTTGGCGCGTTGCATACAGAAGTTCTAACCAAGCAGCAGTTTCAAGTCTTGGTGTGTAACTCGGAACTCATGAAGCAGGATCTGGTGCAGAGGTTCCATATTCGCGATAAGCATATCGAAGTACTTTATCCAAGTTGTGACCCAGACAACGTCACGCGTCCAGAGCGTGATATCCGGGCAGAGCTTGGTATGACAGGTGCTGACTTGGTGATCGGATTGATTACCTCAGGCAACTTCAAAAAGCGTAACGTGCAGTTGTTTCTCGAGGCGAGCGCGCAGCTTCGCTCAGAGCAGCGTTTGCATATCGTTGTCGCTGGTAATGGCAAGGCGAGTGAGTTTCAGAACTTGTTGGAACAGCACCCGCATACTGTGCACTTTCTTCCATCGACTGACTGTGTTGCAGACTATTACGCTATGCTGGATGTGTTTGTATTACCTGCCTTTATCGAAGAGTTTGGAATGAGTGCGCTAGAGGCAATGACCTGCTCAAAGCCGGTCGTTCTTCACAATATGGTTGGCGCGAGCGAAATCCTCGAGGGCGAAAGTGTGTCTTTTTCGATCTCTGGCTTGGATCAGCAAGTTTGGACTAACGCCTTACAAGCGCTCTGTGATGATGCAGGATTGCGAAAGCGGTTAGGCGCGCAAAATGCGGAGACAGCGAAAAAATATACCGCCAGCCAGCAGAATAAAAAGTTTCTCGAGCTGATTAGCCGATTTCAGGAAAACAGTTAATATGACGAAAAGCGAGCACTACACAGCGTTAAGTAATATGTATCGCGCCGCCCCGATTAATGCCATCTTTCCTCCTCGCATCGAAATTGAAGAGGGGGCTTGCACCATAGAAATTGACCTGAAGCCTGAGTACTGTCATTCGGCGGGAGGAACTCATGGCTCTGTTTACTTTAAACTGTTAGACGACACGGCTTTCTTTGCTGCGAATTCGTTTGAGGACGAAGTCTTTGTTTTAACAACCTCGTTTACCACCTATATCACTCGCCCAGTCTCTGAAGGCATCATGCGAGCGCACGGACGCATTGTTAATAAAAATAGAACGCAGTTTATTGCTGAGTCGGTCGCCTATGATCAGCAAGGTCGTGAAATTGCGCGAGGAAGCGGGATATTTGTCCGTGGCAAGTATCCGCTCAAAGATGCAATGGGCTATGGCTTATAGCTATAGGAATACCCCTGCGAGCGCAATGAGCGCCGCACCGCCACATAGTATGAGCAGTAGTGACCTAAACTTCTCGCCATCATCAATGTAATCCCTCGATTTTATACCCAGTACAAACCCTACGATACAAACAGGCAGAAAACTGACACTCTCCATTAGAAGTTGGTCATTCAGAATGCCAATGTAGGCGTAGGAGACCATGCTGATGGTGCAGCTATACCCAAAATACAAAGACAGGTTGGCGCGCACATTTTTGGGGTTGCCATGTTGCATAACCAAAGCCATTGGCGGCCCGCCTATGGATGTTGTGGTCCCCATTATCCCGCTGACGAATGCGGCTGTTCCCATCCGAGCCGGGGTGTATTGAAACTGCTTGCCAAAGTAGGAGATGACAACGGCCAGTAGCACACAGCCAGCGACAAATATTTGAAGCGTCTTTGTGTCGAGTTGCATCAACAGCCAGGCGCCAACGACGGTGCCTGGAAGGCGCGTTATAAAAGGGAGTATTAGCGCTTTTAGCTCTAAGTGAGCACGCTGGTTCCAGGTGTTTAAGATGCTGAGGAATAAGGCGCAGAGCGTGAGCGCGACGGGAACCCATAGAGGGTTGAGAATAACAATGATCGGAGCGGCGATCACGGCCATGCCAAAACCTAAAGCCGTTTGTACCCAGCAGCCGATGAACAAACTAAACGCCGCAGCGAGCCAGACCCACAATTCCATTCTAGGAGTCGAGTTCTAATAGCAGGTGATCAATTTGCTCAAAGACTTCTTTGCTTGTGATGGTATCCATTAGGTCTGATCCATGAACTCGTTTTCCCCATTTTACCTGCTCTGGAAGTTTGCCATATTGCTGTCTTAGATGCGCTTGGTAATGGTCAATGACATAGTTTTGGCTGCTATATGGCCCGGTTCGCTTGGGGTTTGAGTGGGCATATAGACCAATGACGCCCGTGCCTGCTGCATTCGCCATATGCAGCGGCCCTGTATCTGGCGCGAGAACAAACAAAGCGCGCCCCAAAAGTGCGTAAAGTTGTTTTAGAGTGGTTTGACCTACGAGGTTCTTCACGGGAACGCGGGTCTTGCTGCTAATGTATTCTGCAATCTCCGTATCGAGCGGCGCGGGACCTCCACATAGAATGACATTGATGCCTTTCCGTTGTACAAAATGTATCGCATCGATATAGCCTTGCGATGACCAACAGCGCTCTTTTTTACTTGCAGCAGGGCAAAGAATCATCGTTTGCTGGCCGTCGGGGATCATGCTTAGGGCAAATTCCCGGTCGGCTTCAGAAACTGGAATATTCCATGTCGGTGGGTAGCAATGCTCCTCTTTCGCCCCGAGCTTCAATGCGAAGCTTATAAAGCTATCGAGAACGTGCTGTTCGCTACTTTTTGGCAGCAAAGGTGGGATGCGCTCATTAATGACTAGTGAGTGTCCTTCTTTGGCGCGCTTCCAGTCATAGCCAAGTTTCTTTTTCGCCGGAATCAAGCGGGCAAGACGATTGGCGCGCATCGCGACCTGCATGTGCAACAATACATCGAAGGAGCGATTCTGCATCGCCGTTTTTAAGTCGTCGATCGCCGCTTTACCGCGTGCTTTTTCAAAGACAATAAATTCGATACCAGGAAGGTCGTAAACAAGCTGATGTTCGAGTTTACCGATAATCCATGTGATTTTTGCCTCGGAGAAGCTTTTTTGGATAGCCTGAACAGCTGCGACTGCGTTGCAGACATCGCCGAGCGCAGATAGACGCAGAATGCAGATGGATTCAGGACTGGACATAATTACTACTCGTCGCTTTGATTCTGTATCTTCTCGATGATACGAGTTGTTGAGCAGCCATCAACAAACTCTATGACAGCGACTTTACCACCGTTGCTTTGGACTAAGTCTGCTCCGACAATCGTTTCCACAGTATAGTCACCGCCTTTGGCAAGGACGTCCGGCTGAACTTTCTCGATCAAATAATAGGGCGTGTCATCATATTGGTCGCCTTTAACTTCGCCGAACGGCAGCACCCAGTCTACACTCGCTAAGCCGCCAATGACGGTTGCGCGGTCTTCAAACCGATTTACCGGGCGTGTTTCGCCTTTCAGTCTTTTAACCGATTCATCAGAATTAAGGCCTAACACTAAGCGGTCGCCAAGCGCGCGAGCTTTCTCAAGGTAACGAACATGGCCTGCATGCAAAATATCAAAGCAGCCGTTCGTGAATACAATTTTTTCGCCTGCGAGTTTGGCTAACTCAATGTGGCGAAGGGCTTCCTCTGTGGAATCGGCCTCTCGCGTTCCGCGTGAGTCGAAGAACACGCGATTTGCAATTTGGTATAGCTCTTCTGGCGTGACCGTTGCTGCGCCAAGTTTTGCAACGACGACGCCGGCAGCCAAGTTTGCAATTTGTGCAGCGTCATCGAGCGGTGTTCCAGCGGCCATCATGAGTGCTAGGGTACCGATCACTGTGTCTCCGGCGCCCGTAACATCGGCGACCTCGCGCACTCGCGTTGGCATATCATGTTTGCTATCTGAGGTGAGTACCGACATACCCTGTTCACTACGTGTTAACAGGATCGCGTCGATGCCTGCATTCGTCATCAGCTGTTTCGCTGAGGCATGAATCGCTTCCTCTGATCCGGTTTCACCCCCTGCGGCAATAAACTCTTTCAGGTTTGGTGTAATAACGTGAGCGCCTCGGTAAACGCTTAGATCGCTGGATTTTGGATCGACTAAGATCGTTTTTCCTCGAGCTCTTGCTTCACTAATCATTTCTGTCACGAAACGCAGCGAGCCTTTGTTGTAATCAGAGAATATGACAAAGTCGTACTGATCTAACTCTGCCTTGAAGCGCTCCATGAGCGTTAAGGCATGTTTTTCTTCAAAAGGATCTTCAAAGTCGAGGCGCACCACCTGTTGGTGACGACTAATCACGCGCAGTTTTGTGATTGTTGGCTGTTCGCTTTGTCGAATTAGTTGTGATGAGACTTTGTCTTTAGCAAGCATGCTTTCAAGGCGATCGGCATTTTCATCGTTGCCAATCAAGCCCATAAGAGACACCTTTCCATCCAGGTGAGCGATGTTTCTGGCAACATTTGCAGCGCCGCCAATGCGGTCTTCCAGATCGTTTATTTTGACAACAGGAACCGGTGCTTCAGGAGAAATTCGCTGAGAATCGCCTTGCCAATACCGATCGAGCATCACATCGCCAACAACAAGAATATTCAAGTCAGAGAGGTGGTCGAACACAGAGATATCAAACATGAAAAGTTAAACGCCAAACAATGAGAGGAATAAGTCGATAGCTTAGCGCAAAAGTGCCACTGCTTACAGTTTTGACCTTGTCTGAGAGCCTTTGGTCGTTGATCGTTATTTTAGCGCTTGTTGTTCTTGGTATGTTTGGTTGCTGAACTCTTCGAGCGGGTAGCTTTGTGTATACATGCCAGCTTTGGCAGGTGGCATTCTTAGCATGGGTACCCCAGCTTTCGCCAGCTCTACGGTTTGTATCAGATAGGGGCCGGGCTCGTCGCTGTCTCGAATCATCAGACCAAAATAGGTGAGCGGAATCCAGTGCTCGCCCGTGCTTAAACTATCGGAAAATTGTGCGCTGCCAACGGGGCTGTTACTGCTCGTGTAGAGTGAGGCTCGGACGTAGAATCTGGCAGGCTCGGCGACGTTGACTTCTATTTCAAATAGTAGATCGCCCTTTGTTGTGATGTGCTCGCGATATTCGCCTGTTAACTCAATGATCGGTGGGGAGATGACAAAGCTAACCGCTTCAGAAAGCGCCTTATGATCGCTCGCTATCAGGGCTTTGTAGATGCCTGGTTGCCAGTTCTGCGTTTGTTCGGAGGCAAGTGTTAGCGAATAGGTTCCATCGTTGTCATTGTCTACTAGCTCGAACGTTCCAAGTGATAGCGACTCGTTGAGGTATAGCGCGCTCATCATTTTATTTTGTATGCCGCGGTTTGCGCCATCGTCTACACGAGCAGAGAGCTGAACTGACTCGCCTTGAAGTAGATACTTTTTATCGGACCATGCGGTTATTGATGCTGTCCCATCATTGCTTTCAGTCGTTCGCTCGTGCGTTTCATAGACCATTGTGACTGGATCGCGTTCTAAGCGATCAAAACGAACATTGTCACTTGGATAACGAGTGAACGTCTCGTGATCTTTCAAAACGCCTTCATGGAGCGCTGTCTTGTTCTTTATTGCGCGGATTTGTTCAATGGGTGACAGCGGGCTTGAGTGTGGTTGCTCCTCTTCTTGAGTCGAAGCTGTCTTTGGCATTGCTAGGGCTGCTGTTGGTCTTTTGAGAAGCGGCTTTTGGCTTGCCTTTGAGTTTTCTTGGGTGTCTTTTGCTATTTCAAAAGAAGTCGCCTGATCTGGTATTGCTGCCACCTCCGACTCATGAAAAAACGCGAGCAAGGCCAAGGCAACGACAGGAGGGACGACTAGAAGAACAAGGTTTCTTTTCATAAGGTCTATTATAAGGCTGCTATGAATGGATAGTGGTAGTGGCTTGGTGTGTTGTTGTAAGAACGAGGAGACGGTATCTCCTCGTTCTTAATCTAACTCTGCTTTCTGTAGGAAAAGCTTATAAACAAGAGTTTATTCTGCCAGCCATGCTGCGCCCATTGCCACATGTTATGCCGTCTTCAATGTTGGTGTAGCTAGGGTATTTGATCCCAGCGTTACGCTCTGCATCGTGGTCTGTGTAAACGCTCGCCATATTGTAGGTGCGAGGTGTGCCTTTGTTCGAATCATTGCAGCGGAAGATAGGGCTGCCGTATTGAATTCCTAAGAAGTAATTGTAGTCGTTCAAATCACTTTCGAGATGGCGTTTGCCCGAACCGGCACAGCTCATTTGAGATGCTAGGTTAATGTAGCCATCGTCTTCGCCTTCAATAAGTGCTGAGCTTGCTCCTTCGAAACCAGGAAAGCCTTTATAGCCACCCATAACGTAAACAGGAGCCGCTAGGTTTGAGCCGATGTAGTTTTTTACTGCGTATGAGTCAAACGTTTGCAGCCAAGCGACGCTTTGGTTGCAGTCTTGACCTAGGAATGCCGCGTTGATCAAGCTGTCTAGCCAGTTACCATTGCAAACGCGGTCGGCACCCTCGGTGCCTGTGAT
>NZ_LWFT01001138.1:0-1034 GCF_001635105.1 Oleiphilus sp. HI0079 | reverse complement strand
TAGCTCCGGGACATTCACAACGGAGGGCGGTTTGCCGGAGTTTGCAGGTGAACTCCCTTCAAGCGCCATTGCTGACCAAATAGAAACCAAAGGTCCAAGTCAAATTCGTGCCATGGTTACGGTTGCCGGAAATCCGGTAATTAGTAGCCCTAACTCTAATCGTTTGGAGCGCGCATTGGGTTCGCTTGATTTCATGGTGTGTATCGATAGCTATCTCAATGAGACAACAAAACATGCCGATTTGATTCTGCCGGGTAGTAGCCAGCTTGAACAATCCCGTTACGATGTTGTATTCAACCTGCTCAGCGTTCGGAATGTCGCGAAGTACTCTCCTGCATTGTTTGAGCCAGGAAAAAACACCAAGCATGATTGGGAGATACTGCTTGAGCTCACGCATCGTTTTGCCTCTGGCGGCAGTCTGCTCGATAACGTGAAAGAGCTTGGCCAGTATCAGGCGATGAAGCGTCTTGGTCCGGATGGTGTGTTGGATATCCTTTTGAGAGTGGGTCCTTATGGCACACAAGTCCCGGGCACTTCTTCGGTTGGTTCATTTGTCATTGATACCATTCAAGATGTTTTTCCGGCGTCGCATCCGATACGCAGAGCGCTCGATAACGGACCTTACGGACCGCAAAATAGGGGGCTCAGTAAAGGCTTATGCATTGCATCGTTAAAGAATTATCCGCATGGTGTGGATTTGGGGTCGTTGCAATCTTCGTTACCAGAGCGGCTATATACGTCCAATAAGCGCATCTCTCTAGTTCCAGGCAGCTACATGACAGATATCCCTCGGCTGAGGAAACACTTGGGGATGTTGGATGAAATGCTTCAATCGTCCGTCAAGCAATCGGATGAGCACGCTCAAATGATGTTGATTGGCCGGCGGGATATTCGTTCCAACAACTCTTGGTTGCATAATAGCCAGCGGCTCGTCAAAGGTAAGAACCGCTGTACCGCGCAGATTAGTGAGGAAGATGCCAAACTAAGGAAAATCTCCAATGGTGACTTGCTTAAAGTATCGACCGACTATGGCG
>NZ_LWFT01001137.1:0-700 GCF_001635105.1 Oleiphilus sp. HI0079 | reverse complement strand
GAATACTGGGGTTGGTTGTACCACCTAAATGCAATGGAATACACCGAAGACCCAGATTGGCCAAAAGATGGCTCGTTGGATGATTTCGCTCCGCGCAATGTGATTCATGCAAAATCAGACAGTAAAGGTGGCCAGACCATCAAGGATGACGGCGTGCTATCTATCGAGCGAATGCGCACCTTAGACGACGAAGTGAACAAGCACACTATCAACTTTATTGAGCGCGCAGTTGAGGCGAAGAAGCCGTTCTTCACCTGGTATTGTCCGTCTCGTGGCCACGTATGGACGCACTTATCTCCTAAGTACGAAGCCATGCTTGGACAAAATGGTTGGGGCCTGCAAGAAGTCGTTATGAAGGACCTCGATGACCATGTCGGAGAGATGCTCGCCAAAATAGAGGAGCTAGGTATTGCTGACAACACCATCATCATATTTACCGCAGATAATGGCCCAGAGATTATGACTTGGCCAGATGGCGGAATGACGCCTTATCGCGGAGAGAAAGGCACAACATGGGAAGGTGGTGTAAGAGCGCCTGCCTTAGTGAGCTGGCCTGGTAAGATTCCTGAGGGATCTGTTGGAAATGGTATTTTTGATGGCATGGATTGGTTACCGACACTTGTTGCAGCAGCGGGCGGTCCTGCCGACCTGAAAGAGAAAATGCTGAAAGGTTATGAAGGCTTTAAGGCGCATCTAGACG
>NZ_LWFT01001136.1:0-1144 GCF_001635105.1 Oleiphilus sp. HI0079 | reverse complement strand
TGTTACACAGCTAGAACAACAAGGCGCTTATGCGGCAAAAAGTGCAGAAGAGGCAGCCCAAGGCGCAAACGCGCTGATAACAATGCTCCCAGCAGGAAAGCACGTAGCAGGACTGCTTAGCGGCCCAGACGGGCTGCTTGCCAAACTGCACAAAAACACCTTGGTTATTGACAGCTCTACCATCGATGCAGAAACCAGCCGCGCCGTTCATGCTGAGGCTAAAAAATACGATTTGCTCTTTATCGACGCCCCTGTATCTGGCGGTGTCGCCGCAGCAACAGCAGGCACGCTCAGCTTTATGTGTGGCGGGAGTGCCGACGCATTTGAAGCCGCGAAAGCACCTCTCTCCGCCATGGGAGCAAACCTGTTTCATGCGGGTCCTGAAGGCGCAGGCCAAGTCGCAAAAATGTGCAACAACATGCTGTTGGCGATACATATGATCGGCACCAGCGAAGCCTTAAAGCTTGGCGAAAAGAATGGCGTCGATGCCTCTGTGCTTTCCGAGATTATGATGGCAAGCTCCGGAAAAAACTGGAGCCTAGAAAAGTACAACCCCTACCCTGGTGTGATGCCAGCTAGCCCTGCGTCGAATGATTACAAACCGGGGTTTATGGTGGATCTGATGACCAAGGACCTTGGATTGGCGATGGACAATGCTCAAAACCAGAATAGCGCCACGCCTCTGGGAGCACTCGCATACGAGCTCTACAAACAAAAGCAAGCCAACGGCGAAGGTGCGCGTGATTTTTCTAGCATCATTGAGCTTATTGACGCACTACCAAGATCAGACAAATAGGTGAAGATCATCCACGTGAAGCATAAACGCTCAGCTCAATGTGCATTGAAGCTTGCCAGGTTTAGGTCAGCACCCAGCACCGCACGCACAGCTCCCTCCACAGCACCCTTTACAGCAATCTGCGCAGCATTGCTCACAACGCTCATCGTAAACGTGTTTTTCATACCCGCGGCGCTGTCTGAGACCAACATTGTCGAGACCAACATTGTCGAGACCCATGCGATCGCGCTTTACGGTGAACCCAAATACCCAGATGGCTTTGAGCATTTTGACTGGGTAAAACCTGACGCGCCTAAGGGCGGGCAGCTGCGCCTAATGGGTTTTGGCACATTCGACTCAACCAACCCC
>NZ_LWFT01001135.1:0-948 GCF_001635105.1 Oleiphilus sp. HI0079 | reverse complement strand
TAAAAGCACTTGAAGACTCTTTTGAAGTGGACGCAAATCAAACACAGCCAACTAAGGAATCTGGTTATGGGCGATCTCAAAACTATTCGTATCGACGCAGGATGCATTCTAACCATGAATGACGCGCAGCCTTTGTTGTATGACCACAGCTTAGTAATGTCAGGTTCGACAATTAGGGACTTATTGCCTACCACCGAGGCGAGTGCAGCTAAGACTGATCAGGTTTTCGATCTAAAGCAACACGCGATCATGCCCGGCTTGATCAACGCACACGGGCATGCCGCAATGTCACTACTAAGAGGCATAGCCAACGATCTGCCGCTGCAAGAGTGGCTTGAGCAACATATTTGGCCTGCGGAAGGAGCAAACGTAAGTGAAGACTTTGTTCGCCTAGGCACACGGCTTGCCATCGCGGAGATGCTTAAAAGTGGAACAACCACGTTTAGCGACATGTATTTTTTCCCCGAAGCTGCGGCAAGCGAAGTGGATGAACAGGGAATCCGAGCTCAACTCTGCACGCCAATTTTGGATTTTCCTACACCTTGGGGTTCCGGGCCCGACGAGTATTTATCTAAATCAAAAGCACTGCATGAACGCTTTAGAAATCATCAGCGAATTAGCATAGCCCTAGGCCCGCATGCGCCTTACACCGTTTCAAATGGCGCATTAAAAAATGTCTGTCACTTGGCAGTTGAACGAAATATGGCAATTCAAATGCACGTGCATGAAACGCAACAAGAGGTTGATGACGCAATTGCCTTAAATGGCAAGCGCCCTATTGAGAGATTGGCTGACTTGGGCCTTCTGGAGCTGGGCAGCGCGGTGCAGGCGGTCCATATGACGGCACTGACAGCAGACGAAGTTGCTCTAATGGCTGCGAAAAAAGTGCATGTTGTACACTGCCCTGAATCTAATATGAAGCTCGCCAGCGGATTTTGTCCAACCCAG
>NZ_LWFT01001134.1:0-709 GCF_001635105.1 Oleiphilus sp. HI0079 | reverse complement strand
CCTGCGGTGCATACTTCACCCTGGTTGTAGCATATCGCTCCTGCGGCAGCTTCTGCAGCAGCATCCAAGTCGGGTGCATCAGCAAAAACAACGTTTGGTGATTTTCCGCCAGCCTCGGCCCAAACCCGCTTCATATTCGACTCACCAGCAAACACCATTAGCTTCTTCGCCACTCCAGTTGAACCGGTAAAGGCTAATGTATCGACATTCATATGTTCTGCCAACGCTTGGCCCGCGGTATGTCCAAAGCCCGGAAGCACGTTAAACACGCCGTCTGGAATACCTGCCTGTTTCGCCAACTCGGCAATACGAATCGCGGTCAATGGCGACTTCTCTGAAGGCTTGAGAATAAACGAGTTACCCATCGCGAGCGCTGGTGCGAATTTCCATGCAGCCATCAGCAATGGAAAGTTCCAAGGAACAATTGCGGCAACGACACCAATCGGCTCTTTCGTCACCATACCCAATTGATCACTGGGTGTTGGTGCAAGCTCATCATAAACCTTGTCAATTGCCTCTGCTGTCCAACGAATCGCCCGCAATGTGCCGGAAAGGTCATCCTCTAGCGAGAAGCTAATCGGCTTCCCCATATCCAATGTCTCGAGCAAAGCGATCTCATCGATCGCGTCTTCTATAAGGTCAGCGAACTTCAGTAGAATCGCCTTTCTGTCTGTTGGCGGCAAATTAGCCCAAACGCCCGATTCAAATG
>NZ_LWFT01001133.1:0-706 GCF_001635105.1 Oleiphilus sp. HI0079 | reverse complement strand
CACACTCGTTCAGGTATCAGTGAACGACATCATTATGATCTTCGCTTTTGCCCCTATCGCGGCCTTCTTACTTGGTCTGAGTGACATTACCGTGCCATGGGAAACGCTCTTGCTCTCGGTCATTCTTTACGTCGTGATCCCGTTGGTTGCAGGTGTGATAACCCGTATTCGGCTTGATCGACCTGATGATCAGGCGGCGGGGAAAAACAATAATCATGAACGGCTAAACCGTTTCCTGACTGTCGTAAAACCGTGGTCTGTGACCGGGCTTTTGGCCACAGTGGTATTGCTATTCGGCTTTCAGGCGCAAACGATTCTCGACAAGCCACTGGCAATCGTATTGATCGCCATTCCACTTTTGATTCAAACCTACGTGATTTTCGCAATCGCTTACGGTGGCGCGAAAGCACTCAAACTGCCGCATAACATTGCAGCACCAGCCTGCTTAATCGGCACCTCTAACTTTTTTGAATTGGCCGTAGCCGTAGCGATTTCCTTGTTTGGCCTAAATTCGGGCGCAGCGCTTGCGACCGTGGTTGGTGTATTGGTTGAGGTGCCTGTGATGTTGTCTTTAGTCGCTTTGGTAAACCGAACACAACACTGGTTCGACAAATAGCGCGAGCTACAACCATTCGTTGAGCGTGTATCGTTGAGTTGCGGATTGCAGAGTGCGGATTGCGAGCTAAGGTAAGCGTTTCAAAAGGCG
>NZ_LWFT01001132.1:0-764 GCF_001635105.1 Oleiphilus sp. HI0079 | reverse complement strand
GAAAGGGCGAGGTCATGCGGTAATTGTCGAGGTGCTTGAGCGCAACACAAAGGAGGTCGTTGGGCGAATCTTTTTTGAAAGTGGCCTGAACTTCATTGAAGTAGAAAGTGTTCGCGAAACGCAGCAAGTTATTGTTGCGACAGAAAATTTGAATGGCGCAAAACATGGGCAGTATGTTGTCGCCAAAATTCTGCAATACCCCTCCAAGCGAGAGCATGCGATTGGCGAGGTGTTGGAGGTGCTTGGTGATCATATGGCGCCAGGTATGGAGATCGAAGTGGCTATTCGCTCTCATAACATCCCGAATGAGTGGCCTGCTGACCTTGTTGAGCAGATCGAGAATTTCAAAGCAGAGGTCACTGAAGACGACAAGGTCGCAAGAATAGATCTTCGTCATTTACCTTTGGTCACCATTGATGGTGAGGATGCGCGAGACTTCGATGACGCAGTTTACTGTGAGCGACGCACCGAGGGTGGATGGCGTCTGTATGTTGCGATTGCCGACGTCAGTCATTACGTCAGTATCAATAGTCCTCTTGATATCGAGGCCAACAAGCGCGGAACCTCGGTTTATTTTCCTGATCATGTAGTGCCAATGCTGCCAGAGCTTCTATCCAACGGTTTGTGTTCGCTGAATCCGAATGTTGATCGGCTGTGCATGGTTTGTGAAATGGAGTTGAGTGAGAAAGGAGAGGTTGAGCAGAGTTATTTTTATGAGGCCGTAATGCATAGTCATGCTCGCCTTACCTATAACCAAGTAGGCA
>NZ_LWFT01001131.1:0-982 GCF_001635105.1 Oleiphilus sp. HI0079 | reverse complement strand
TTTTTGCAGTATTTATAAGAGTAGCAAAAAGGCAGAGATGTACTTGTATGTCGATCGCTCGCAGGATGTAAGCAAGCTGCCTGAGGGCTTGATGCTGGCTTTTGGGTCTCCCACAAAAGTAATGGATATTGTTTTGACGCCCGAGAAAAAACTCGCGCGCGCAGATTCAGAAAAAGTGTTGGCTGCGATCGAGGAGCAGAGTTTTTATCTTCAGATGCCGCCGACAGATCAGGATGCGGATGCAAATCTGGCAATGGCACCGCGAGATGCGTTAAATGGCTGATGCCAAAGTACCATTTTGGGAGCTTAAAACGCTCGCTGAAATGAGCGTTGGCGAGTGGGAATCTCTCTGTGACGGTTGTGCAAAGTGTTGCTTGCACAAGTTGCAGGACGAAGAGACGGATGAAATTTTTTATACATCTGTCGCGTGTGAGAAGCTTGATCTCGATACGTGTCGCTGTTCTGTTTACGAACAACGACTACATTATGTGCCTGACTGTCTTGACCTAACGCAGGGGAATCTGGATGAGCTGAGTTGGCTGCCCAGTTCTTGCGCTTATCGCATTGTTGCTGAGGGGCGCAGGTTGCCAGATTGGCATCATCTGGTTTCTGGTGATTTTAAAAGCATCCACAAGGCGGGTATGTCTGTCGTAGGTCGTGTTGTTTCTGAAACTGAAGTTCCTGCGCAAGAGTTGGAGCTTTATATTATCGACGAGTTTAAAACGGAAAACTGATTGTGGCTTTATTGTCTTCTTATACTATTGCCTGGCTCATTTATCTTCTCTCCGCCGTTGGGGCGATGATCGTCTTTTGGCGCTTAACTCGAAACCTCAAGTGGCGCCGCACGAGACGCGTCCTTAGGATTGTGGTTGCAGTGACTTTGCTGACGCCCATGAATATTGTCTCGGGAGGCTTTTGGCTCGCACCAGCATTTTTGGTCGCAGCCTATGCCTTGGCGCAATCTCACATGGAAATCGTGCAG
>NZ_LWFT01001130.1:0-2026 GCF_001635105.1 Oleiphilus sp. HI0079 | reverse complement strand
AAACAGCTTTCCATCCTGGATTCTAGAAAAAGATGGTCACCGTACCTCGCTGCCTATTGACTATAAAGACCCAGAGACGGTCATCACCTCGGTGCTAAAAGCGTTCAAGTAAGTACCTAATATTTTTATAATCGGAACACTTTAATCTAAAAGTAGCGCTCTACTGTATCGTTTAGTTCACGCATAATAACCAGAAAAGAGCGAACAATGTCCTCCAACACACAACCAAACAAAATAGACACCTCCGGCATAGAACGCGCTGAGTTTAAAGAACTCGTTCGCATGACATGGCCGATGCTGATTGGCATTATCTCTTTAATGAGTTTTCAGTTGGTTGACTCTGTGTTTATCGCTCGTTTAGGTGTTGCGCCGCTCGCGGTCGTTGGATTTACAATCCCTATCTATCAGCTTTTATCGGCATTCAGGTCGGCATCGGCATTGCAACGACCGCGTTAATCTCGCAGCTTTTAGGGGCAAATAAGGAACAGCAAGCGAAGGAATTGGCCGGTCTTATTGTGCTAATTGGTTCCGTGGTGTTTGCCGTTCTCGCGCTCATCACTTGGCTGTTTCGTGCTCAGATCGTTCAAATGCTCGGCGGCACGCCAGAACTAATGCCTTATGTTGATGAATTTTGGGCGATTTGGCTTGTCGGCGCGTTCTTCGGTGCGTTTGTTTATTTCGGGTACAGTATATGCCGGGCTAACGGAAACACCTTACTTCCGG
Source organism: Oleiphilus sp. HI0079 (assembly GCF_001635105.1). NCBI lineage: Bacteria > Pseudomonadati > Pseudomonadota > Gammaproteobacteria > Oceanospirillales > Oleiphilaceae > Oleiphilus > Oleiphilus sp. HI0079. The sequence goes on along the minus strand of NZ_LWFT01001130.1, from coordinate 1,303 downwards.
GCTTTGGTATGGTCGCAACGAGCCTAATCAATATTGCACTCGACCCGCTCTATATTTTTGTATTTGACCTTGGCCTCGCAGGCGCCGCTTGGGCAACACTTAACTCGTTCTTTCTTGGCGTGCTAATAATCTATCCCCAAATTTTTAAGCGTGGATGGATGATTTTCAGTCATATCTTCAATAACTTTGTTGAGAAAACACGCAGTATTTTAAGTATTGCGCTACCAGCGATGACGAGCCAACTTCTTCCTGCCCTATCATCGATGCTGGCAACCTACCTCGTTGCCTCTCATGGGACAGAGAGTGTTGCGGCTTGGGGCATGGGCATTCGAGTCGAATTTTTCTCCATCATTCTCGTGTTAGCGATGACCATGTCTTTGCCTCCGATGATCGGGAAGGCTTATGGTGCACAAGATTTCGGCCATATCGCCCTGCTTTTAAAGCTGGCGATAAAAAGCCTTGTTATCTGGCAGCTCGGCCTGGCCGTAATACTTTGGTTATTTGAGGCCCCGATTAGCCAAGCGCTAACAGGTAACCCGCAGATCGCAGAGATTGTAGGATGGTATCTAATGTACATTCCCGCTAGCTACGCCCTACTGGGCGTGTGTATGCTTTTGGTATCGGCGAGCAACGCAATCAGCCGCCCCATGGATGGCCTTAAAATATCGGTCGCACGTCTGTTTATCTGTTATGTGCCTTGCATGTACCTCGGATCGATCATTAACGATCTACCCGGCTTGATGGTGGGCGCAGCAGCAGGCAACATACTTGCCGGAATCGTTTCTATTTGGATGTTCCGCAGGGCATTTGCTCAAGCAAAGGCGAAACGACACGGCGTGTAAAATAGAGCAGTACGCAACGAAAAATGCGGCGAAAACCCCATTCAGAAAGGTAATTGGGAACAAGTATGATGCAAGATCAGGCGAGCAGTTACATCTTCATTTTACTAGCCGTGATTGTCGGCTTCTCACTCGCTTCTCAGGCGGGCATCAATTCTCAGCTTCGCGTCGGCCTTAGTACGCCGATTCAAGCGGCCTTTATTTCTTTTGCAATTGGCACAATCGTGCTCGGCTTAATTGCCTTAAAACAAGGCGAACCGTGGTTTATAAACGAAGGGTTTAACAACATTCCATGGTGGGCTTGGGCTGGCGGCGCTTTAGGCGCGTTCAATATCGCCATGAGCATTTACTTAGTTCCTAAATTGGGCGCGCTGGCGTTGGCGATCTCCATCGTAGGCGGTCAGGTCATCGCATCGCTGATTTACGATCAATATGGTTTGCTTGGTTACCCAAAAATTGAGTTG
>NZ_LWFT01001129.1:0-774 GCF_001635105.1 Oleiphilus sp. HI0079 | reverse complement strand
AAAGAGCAATACGCCTCAGCCAAAGCTTTGAGGAAGACTTTGAATCCATGGGAGGACATGTGGTTTCAAAAGCTTACTTTGGCGCGGATCGCAGCCTCGCACAAACGGTTGCAACAATGCTTTCAACGGCTGACAGCAAGCAGCGCAGCCGAAAGCTTATGAGAGTCACCGGGCTCGCCCTAGAAACCCGACCAGAGAGACGAAATGACCTAGATGCGATTCTAGTGCTAGGCAACCACGAAGACGGCAAACAGATAAAGCCCCTCTTGGCATTCAACTTCGCACAAGATCTACCAGTCTTTGCTAGCTCTAGCATACACACACCCGGCCGAGTTGACGCAAACAATGATCTTAGCAGGGTACAGTTCCCTGACATTCCATGGGTATTCACGCAATCGAACCCTTTAAAAGCCCAGATCGAAACGACGCGCCCCGCGCTCAGTGACAGATACGCGCGATTCTACGCGCTCGGTGCCGACGCCTATCTTCTTGCCCCCCGACTCCCAATACTGAGAGAGATACCGAACAGTTTCGCTCAGGGGCTTACAGGCAAGCTAAACGTAAACCCTGACGGTGTTGTAGAGCGGGCACTACAATGGGCCATGTATCGCAGGGGCAAAGCCATCACGATTAACTAAAGCAGGGAGCAATCAAAATGCGCTCAAAAGGATTTGAGTTCGAAAACAAAGCAAAGCATTATCTGCAAAGCAAGGGATTAAAGTTAGTCTTACAAAATTATAGCTGCAGGCTCGGAGAGATCGATCTCATCATGCT
>NZ_LWFT01001128.1:0-9139 GCF_001635105.1 Oleiphilus sp. HI0079 | reverse complement strand
TTAATTCGAAAGTCTGACGTAATTCATTGTAATGATCTTAATACGCTGCCAGTCGGAGCGCTTATCAAACTTGTTCGTTTCGGGCGAGTTAAAGTTGTTTACGATGCGCATGAATACGAAATCAATCAAAAGCCAGGTCAATCAAAAAGCAGCATTAAGTTATTATTTTTTATAGAGAGTCTATTTATTCGATTTGCTAATAGGGTGATTACGGTTAGTGATTCGATAGCAAACGAATACCAGCGTTTATATAAAATTCAAAAACCTGAATTAGTAAGAAATTGCCCTCCATATACTGCTGCAAAGTCAACGGATATTTTTCGAGAAACTTTTAGTTTACGGCCAGATCAAAGAATATTTTTATATCAAGGCGGCTTAACAGCTGGCCGAGGTTTATCTGATTTGCTTACCCTTTTTAAGTCATACAACGATGACTCAAAAGTGCTTGTTTGTATGGGTTATGGTGCGCTCGATATATCTGTTAAAAAAGCTTCCGATTTGTGCGATACCATTTTTTACCATCCTGCAGTCAAGCCAGACGTTCTTCTTTCATATACAGGGTCTGCTGATTTTGGCATTTCTTTCATTGAGGATAGTTGCTTGAGTTACAGGTACTGTTTACCAAATAAGATGTTTGAGTACTTTATGGCGGGATTGCCAGTAATTGTATCCAACTTACCTGAAATGCGTAAGTTCGTTTTGGAAACCGAGGCAGGTTTTGTTACCTCGCAGAACAATTTACAAGGCTTAAGCGAGGCGGTTGATCTCGCTATGAATTGCGACTACCCCAAAGTAAAAGCTAATGCGCTTGCGGTTTCGACTCTAAACTGTTGGGAAGTTGAAGAGCTTGTGTTAATCAAAGTATACAGGGAGCTTTTTTAAAGTGTGTGGGATTGCGGGTTGTATTAATGGTGCAGGAATAGATGTTGATTTGCATAGCCTTGTTGGGAAAATGAATGATCTTGCTCATCACAGAGGCCCTGATGGAGAAGGCGTATATGAAGGTGATGATTTCGCATTAGGTCATACGCGTTTATCAATTCAGGACTTGTCTGATGCGGGCCATCAGCCGATGACTTACCTTGGGCGATATACCATTACTTATAATGGGGAAATTTATAATTTTCTCGAGTTGCGAGAGGATTTGAAGGGCGAGGGGTATGCGTTTCATACTTCTTGTGATACTGAGGTGATTTTGGCGGCTTACGCCCATTGGGGAGACAAGTGCACCGAGCGCTTCAATGGTATGTGGGCTTTTGCTATCTACGATAGCCTCAAGAATATTATTTTTTGTTCTCGTGATCGTTATGGGATAAAACCATTTTATTACAGCGAGCAAAAAGGCCTTTTCTTGTTTGGTTCTGAAATTAAACAACTCTTACAATTCGTGGCACAACGCCTGCCAAATTACGACATATTGCGTGATTTTTTAGTGATCGGATTGAGTGAACATACGGAGTCTACTTTTTTCGATGGTATTTTTAATTTGCCTGGTGGCCACAACCTTACTTATAGCTTGAAAGATAAGAGCTATGAAATTAAGCGTTGGTATGAATGGCCAGAATTGAGTAGACCTTTGTTGAAAGATACCGATGAGCATACTGCTGTGGATGGTTATCGAGCTGAGCTTTATCGAAGTGTTTCGTTTAGATTGCGCGCGGATGTAAAGGTTGGGACTTGTTTGAGTGGTGGTTTAGACAGCTCCTCAGTCGCAGGGGTTGCGTCTCATCATTTAGACAACGGCGACAATTTTACTGCGATTCATGCGAAATCCACCGAAACAAAGTTTGATGAAAGCAATTATGCTGCAGAAGTCGCAGAGAAGCTTCGATTAAATCTAGAGGTTGTTGAACCTACCTTCGCTGACTTTTTAAAGACAATTGATGATGTTGTCTATGCGCAAGAAGAGCCATTTGGAAGTTATAGCTTAGTGATGCAGTATTTGGTTATGAGGCGAGCAAAGGAGCTGGGGATAAAAGTTCTATTGGATGGGCAGGGAGGAGATGAGTCGCTACTTGGATACGAACGTTATTACGCCTCGTATATAGCTTCTCTACCTTTGATGCAACGGTTCAAGGCACTTTTGAAAAGTAAAGCTAACTCTCGCCTGTCCATGTTTGAGGTGCTTGCTTATCAACTATACTTCCGTCTAGCTTGGATACGCAAATGGAGACTAAGAAGGAAATGCAAATTACTCAGCGATGCCTTTATTGGGGATCTAGGCTGGGTGGATCGGCTAGCCCGCTCGAGCTCTTCAATTGAGCTTCTGCAAGAGCAAGAAATGCAGTGTACTCAGCTACCGCATTTACTCAGGTATGAAGACAAAAATTCAATGGCTTGTTCTGTAGAGGCTCGCCTTCCATTTCTAGATTATCAGTTGGTTGAACGCTCACTGCGCCTACCTGGATCATTAAAAGTAAAAAATGGCTGGACGAAATATATCCTGCGTAACGCTGTTGCCAAGTTGCTGCCTGCGAGTATTGTTTGGAGGAAGAACAAGCTTGGCTTTAATGCACCGGAAAACGAATGGTTGTCTAAGCATAAGGCAGAGATGAGAGAAGCCATTAAGAGCTCAAAGATTCTTAAAAAGGTTACAAGGGATGCACCTGCCATAGATAGTCTGGATGGCAGGCTATTGTTTAAGTTCTACTCAGTTGCAAAGTGGGAGGAGCGCTTCAATGTCCAAGCCTCATAGAGTTGTCCATTTGAGCTCTGCCCATCCTCGTTATGACGTGCGAATCTACATAAAAATGTGTCGATCGCTTGCCGAAGAGTATAATGTTTCACTGATTATTGCCGACGGACTCGGAGACGAAGTCAAAGAGAACGTGTCGATTTTGGATGTCGGCGCTAAAGATGGTGGCCGTTTATCTAGAATGACTCGCACGGTTAAAAAAGTGTACAAAAAAGCGCTAGAGTTAGATGCTGACCTGTATCACCTGCATGACCCAGAACTATTGCCTATTGCAATTAGGTTAAAGCGGCGCGGTAAACTTGTTATCTTCGATGCGCATGAGGACCTTCCAAAACAGTTATTAGGAAAACCTTATTTACATCCGTTGGCGAGATGGTTTTTGAGCAAGATTATTGATCGCTACGAAAAATGGGCATGTCCAAGGTTAGATGCGGTTATCGGAGCGACGCCAATTATTACGGCTAAGTTTGGATGCTTTTGTAATCTGACTGCGAATATAAACAATTACCCTCTCTTAAATGAGCTTTCTTGTGTAACCGATGATCAGGCTAAAGTGGGCGAAGTGGCGTATGTTGGAGGTATTTCCGAGATTCGCGGTATTAAACCTTTGGTAAAAGCAGTTGGGCGGACTAAGGGCATTCGGCTTAATTTGGTTGGCAGTTTTGGAAGTAAAAACCTGGAGGATGAAGTTAAGTCTTTTCAGGAGTTTGATGCGGTAAATGATTTGGGCTTTAAAAGTCGTGAAGAGGTTGCTGAAATTCTCGCTAGGTCAAGAGCTGGTATCGTGACTTTCTTGGCATCGCCAAATCACGTCGATGCGCAACCAAATAAAATGTTCGAGTATATGAGTGCTAGTTTACCTATCGTTACTTCGAATTTTCCCTTATGGAGAGAGATTGTTGAGGGAAATGATTGCGGTATTTGTGTTGACCCTGAAAACGTTGATGAGCTGTCTGGTGCTATCCAGTATTTAAATGATCACCCTTGTGAGGCAGAAAGGCTTGGAGAAAATGGGCGAAGAGCAGTTGTAGAAAAGTACAATTGGGAGCAGGAAGAGAAAAAGTTATTTGGATTGTATCAGGAATTACTGTCTTGAAAATAGTTACTGTTTTAGGTGCTCGCCCTCAATTTATAAAAGCTGGTACGGTTAGTCGTGAGATCGCAAAGCGAAACGGAGGTGGACAAAGCATTAATGAAGTTATTGTTCATACTGGTCAGCACTATGACGCAAATATGAGTGATATTTTCTTCGAAGAAATGCAAATCCCGAAGCCGGATTATCAATTGGGTGTTGGTGGCCAAACCCATGGGTCAATGACCGGGAAAATGCTAGTAAACATAGAGGATGTGTTACTTAAAGAAAAACCTGATGTTGTGATGGTCTATGGTGATACCAACTCGACTCTTGCTGGTGCGCTTGCTGCATCCAAGCTTCATATTCCTGTCGCGCATGTTGAGGCTGGTTTGCGTAGTTTTAACATGGCAATGCCTGAGGAAGTGAACCGGATCTTAACAGATCGAATTAGTAAGTGGCTTTTTTGCCCGACTGAAACGGCTGTGCAAAATTTGCAGATTGAAGGTGTTGATGCGTGGAAAAATGATGCGCGGGTTCATAATGTGGGAGATGTGATGTTGGATGGCGCACTTTTTTATAAAGATTTAGCTATTAAACCAGATAATGTTACTGATGGTGGTTTCATGCTTTGTACGATTCATCGTGCGGAGAATACCGATTCGTTGGAAAGAATGACGAGCATTGTGAGTGCATTGAATGAACTTGCGCTTGATCAACATATTATTTTGCCATTACACCCGCGCACAAGGAAAATTATCTCTGAATATGGTCTTGAATTTCAAGGGATCACGGTTATTGAGCCGGTCGGGTACCTGAATATGGTTTGGCTAATAGCAAACTGCGATAGGGTAATGACAGACAGTGGCGGCCTTCAAAAAGAAGCATACTTTTTCTCGAAACCTTGTATCACTTTGCGGGATGAAACTGAGTGGGTTGAGCTAGTTGATATCTGTGCAAATAGCTTAGTTGGTGCAGCTCACGGGAATATTTTGAAAGCTGCGTCGACAGAGTGCGTAAGCGAAGGCCCGCGCGCTAACCTGTATGGCGATGGATCTGCATCTTTTAAGATCCTAGAGCGATTGTTAGGCCGTTAAATTTTATATTAACACACGTTTAAATGGAGTATCGAATGGGCAGGTCGTTGAAATTTGCATTAGTAGGCTGTGGCCGCATAGCTAAAAGGCACTCTGAGCTTCTAGGCTTTGAACAGATTCCAGGCGCGTGTTTAGCTGCTGTGTGCGATATCGTTGCTGAAAAAGCGAATAAGATTGGCGAGCAGTTTGGTGTACCGGCTTTTACAGATATGCATGAGATGATGCGATCCGAAGCAATTGATGTTGTGGTGGTGCTTACTGAAAGTGGCTTGCATCCGCAGCATGTTATTGAGTTGGCCCCGTACGGGAAACACATCATGGTCGAGAAGCCAATGGCGCTTCGCTTGGAAGATGCCGATCGTATGATAGCCGAGTGCGATAAGTATGGTGTGAAACTATTCGTTGTTAAACAGAATCGTTTCAATGTGCCGGTTCAAAAAGCGCGGGAGGCATTGGATGCTGGCCGACTTGGAAAGCTGGTAATGGGCACGGTGCGGGTGCGATGGTGTAGGCCGCAGGCGTATTATGATCAGGACGCTTGGAGAGGTACTTGGGCCTTAGATGGTGGAGTGCTGACGAATCAGGCAAGCCATCATATTGACCTCCTCGAGTGGATGATGGGCGATGTCGAAAGCGTTTTTGCAATGAGTAGAACGGCGCTAGTCGATATTGAGGCAGAGGATACGGCAGTCGTAACACTTCGTTTTAAAAATGGGGCGATCGGTGTCATTGAGGCCACGACAGCAGTGAGGCCGAAAGATCTTGAAGGGTCATTGTCGTTACTTGGCGAAACTGGGTCCATCGAAATTGGCGGCTTTGCGGTCAACCAGATGAAAGTATGGAACTTCTTGGAGGAGTCACCTGAAGATGCAGATGTAATGGACAAGTACTCTGTTAATCCTCCAAATGTTTATGGCTTTGGGCACCAAGCTTATTATGAGCATGTTGTAGATAGTATTCAGAACGAGAAACGACACTTGGTTGATGGTTTGGTTGGTCGAAAAAGTCTGGAATTGATTAACGCGATTTATGAGTCAATTGAGACCGGGAAAGAAGTGTATCTTCATTTCAAGCCACAGCGCTGTAAGCTTGGAAAAGTTTAAATGTCTTTTAAAGAGAAGCACGTTGCCATCGTCAATGTGCAGTTTGGTGAGAATGTCACCATCGTGCAGCCTGCAAATATATATGGGTGTGCTTTAGGTGACGGAGTCTTCGTTGGCCCTTTTGTTGAGATCCAAAAAGACGTCACTATTGGCGATCGAACGAAGGTGCAGTCGCATACATTTATCTGTGAGTTGGTTGATATTGGCCGGGATTGTTTCGTAGGCCATGGTGTTATGTTTATTAATGACTTGTTTTCTGATGGCGGCCCTGCTGGCGGCGACAAAAGTAAGTGGTTATGCACGGTTATAGGTGACAATGTTTCAATTGGTTCTAACTGCACAATTTTGCCGGTGAGAATTTGTTCCAATGTTGTGATTGGTGCAGGCGCAGTGGTGACGAAGGATATAAATGAGCCTGGTATTTATGCTGGCAACCCGGCTAAAAAAATAAGGAATCTAAATGGTTAAGTTTCTTGATCTTAAGCAGCAGTATGAATCGATTAGATCAGATATTGATAAGGCAATCGCATCTGTCATCTCCGAAACTGCGTTTGTTGGCGGTAAGTATGTTCAAGCGTTTGAGAGTGCTTTCGCAGAGTATTGCCAAGTGGAGCATTGTCTAGGGGTGGGGAATGGTACGGATGCTCTGGAAATTGCGATTGAAGCTTTAGGTATTCAAAAAGGCTCTGAAATTATTGTACCGGCAAATAGCTTTGTCGCATCTTCCGAGGCTATTACGCGAGCTGGTTGTAAAGTGGTTTTTGCCGATATAAACCCAGACAATTACACGCTAAGCCCTGCTTCGGTCATTTCTCTCGTCACACCAAATACCAAAGCGATTATGGCTGTGCACTTGTATGGACATCCCTGTGATATGGATGCGTTGCAAGAGATTGCCGACCAACATGGTTTGAAGGTTATTGAAGATTGCGCTCAAGCGCATGGCGCTGAATATAAAGGTAAAAGAGTTGGCGGAATTGGTGATGTAGCAGCCTTCAGTTTCTATCCAGGTAAAAACCTTGGCGCATACGGTGATGGTGGGGCAATAACGACCAATTGTAATGATACCTACGTTAAAGCGAAAATGATCGCCAATCACGGACGCATAGATAAATACAACCATGAGTTTGAAGGCAGAAACTCGCGGCTCGATGGCTTGCAGGCGGCTATTCTTTCAGCAAAGCTTCCGCACTTGGATTCGTGGACCGAGAATAGAATTCGTATTGCCGCCTATTACTTGGAAAAGCTCTCAAACATTGAGGCAATCAAGCTACCAAAACGTGCAAGCTGGGCTAAACAGGTTTACCACTTGTTTGTAGTAGAAAGTGCCGCGCGCGATAGCCTAAAGGAACATTTGGCTGCAAATAATATACAAAGCGGGGTTCACTACCCGATCTCGTTACCAGAGTTGAATGCATACAATTATATCGAGCAGAATTTTTCAGGTTTCTATACGCATGGCCTTGGGGACAGGCTTCTGAGCCTTCCTATAGGGGATCATTTGGACCTAAACTCAGCCAGCAAAGTTGTTGACGTTGTTGCTCAGTTTCATAAATAGCCGTTCCCGTATATGGACGAATCCATATCTTATAGCTTCATTTATCGTTTACCTTAAGGTTTCAAATGCCAGTTTCTCGCAATGATAATGTTTGGATAATAAATCATTATGCATCTACTCCTTCTACCGGAATGGGAGGGCGAAGTTACTTCATGGCCAAAGGCTTAGCCGAATCAGGAGTAGATACTACGCTAGTATGTGCCAATTTTAACCATAAATTGCATAGCCCGAGAATGATAAAGGGTGCCTATGATGTTGACCTTTCAGACGGTTTCAAAGTCGCAAGGGTTAAGGTTAAAAAATATAGTTCATCGTTCAATAAGATCCGAATATTTAACTGGTTCTTGTTTGTTTTTCGACTTTTAGTTCATTACCGTAAGTTCGGCGAGCGTCCAACAGTGGTGATATGCTCATCACCTTCGCTTGTCGCTTTTCTAGGAGCTTGGGGAGTGGCGAGGCTCAGTAAGGCAAAACTGATCTTCGATGTTAGAGACATCTGGCCCCTAACGTTAAGAGTGTTAGGCGGATACAGTAAAAGGAACCCTCTAATCTTTCTGCTTTCTAAAATAGAGCATTTTGCTTATGCATCGTCCGATGGTGTTATGTCTAACCTTAAAAACTTTTCTAGTTACCTTAGCGAGCAAGGTTTTACGAAGAAGCCATTTTGTTGGGTACCTAATAGCGTAGATTTTGATGGGCTTGCCGTTAAATCTAAGTTGCCAGAGGAGTTCAAGGGTTTAGGTGCTGGTAAGTTTGTAGTTGGGTATGCAGGTTCAATAGGCGCAAATGATGCTTTGGAGTATTTGTTAGATGCTGCGGCGATTCTGCGGCATGAAGCTCCTGAAATTTATTTCGTTATTGTTGGTAAAGGCCAATACCTAGAAAAATTTCGAGAGCGTATAGATAAAGATGGATTATCAAACGTGATATTTACGGGCCCTGTTCAGAAGGACCAGGTCAGTAGTGCGCTAGCGCTGTTTGATGTTTGTTACTTGGGGTGGCTGGACGATGATATATATCGCTTTGGAGTATCCCCAAATAAAATCCCAGATTATTTTTACGCCGCAAAACCTGTGTTGCATTCCTATTCGGGCGCATCTGATCCTGTCGAGTTGGCTAGTGCCGGTATTACTGTAAGCGCAGAAAATGCAAAGTTAATTGCTGATGGAATCAAGACGCTACGTTCTATGAGTAAAGTCGAGTGCGAGCAGTTAGGAGTCAACGGGAGGCAGTTCGCTATCGATAATTACGAGTATAAAGCTCTATCGGGGCGTTTACTCGACTATATAGGAGGGCTGAGTGCCTAGTACAGACCACTATAATGTATTCATCATTGGCGCCCCTCGCTCGGGTACAAACATGCTGCGCGATGTCGTAACATCTTTTAATGGTGTCGAAACATGGCCTTGTGATGAAATAAACTACATTATTCGTCATGGGAATGTCAGACATCCGTCCGATGAGTTTTCAGAGCAGCAAGCGACCACGCTAGTTAAGTCCTACTTAAACACTACTTTTGACAAATATGCGAAAGAGTTTGGTGCAAACATTCTCGTTGAGAAAACCTGTGCGAACTCTCTTCGCGTGCCATTTCTTCATGCTGTTTTTCCTGAC
>NZ_LWFT01001127.1:0-647 GCF_001635105.1 Oleiphilus sp. HI0079 | reverse complement strand
TAACGAAACTCGACTTCTTCATACGCGCCTCGCCCCCCAATCCAGTTGGGCGTAATCGTTGCATCATAATTCGGTGCAAGATTCAGATAATAGGGAGTCGACACGTAGAGGCCAGAGTCAACATTGGACGTTCCGATCGTCGGATACAAAAAACCAGACTTTCGACGATCGTCAATCGGAAAGGTAAACCACGGCACGTAGAGCACGGGCACGTCAAGAATATTGAATCGCGCATGACTCGCTGAACCGACGCCTTCTTCTTGGTCTAACTCAATCTCAGAGGCACTAAACGACCAATCCGGCACTTCTTCCTGACACGTTGTAAAAGTTCCCTCGCGTATCGTTAGATGCAACTCATCCTGCTGATCAATCATCTCAGCGCGACCACGCAGGCCTGTCTCGGGCTCAATAAAATCAGCGTTGTGCAGCGTTGCACTGCCTTCCGTCAAATTGACTTCTGCCGAGTCGCTCGTCATATGCATTTGCGGACCTTGAATGACAATATGCCCCTCAAGTGCAGCCTCGTTCTTAGACTGGTCAATAACCGCCGTATCACTGCGTGCGTAATACCCCTGTTTGCTGATCTCAACTTGGCCCTCTAGCTCCAATCGATTGTTCTCGCGATATTCAACAGAATTGGCATGCAC
>NZ_LWFT01001126.1:0-409 GCF_001635105.1 Oleiphilus sp. HI0079 | reverse complement strand
AGACATTGCTGGGGGCTCTCATCATGCTGTGATGTCTATTTTGGCGGCACTTTTTGCGAGGCAGACTACGGGCAAAGGCGCTTATCTGGATATCAGTATGGCGGACGCCGCATTAAGCTTAAACACAATGTTTGGTGCAGGTGCGTTGGTTAGTGGCAAGGATCCGGATCTTGGTTCTGAAATGCTGAATGGCGGACTCTTTTATGACTATTACAAGACGGCTGATCACAAGTACTTGTCTGTTGGCAGTCTTGAACCAAATTTCGCGATGGCTTTGCTTCAAGCACTGGGTATGCCTGATTGGCTTAGTAAAATCGCAGATCAGCGCCCTGAAACGCAGGAGCAACTCCGCTCGGCTATTGCCCAAAAAATCTTAGAGCATGATCAGGCACATTGGATTAATGTGTTT
>NZ_LWFT01001125.1:0-676 GCF_001635105.1 Oleiphilus sp. HI0079 | reverse complement strand
AGCGGTGCGTTGGCGCTTAATTTTGCTAGCTTCGAAGATTACTTTTATACACAAGGGCGGGAGTGGGAGCGCTTTGCAATGATTAAAGCGCGTGCGATCACCGGCTTGCCGGCGGATCGCGCTTATTTGATTGAAAAAATCGTTCAGCCCTTTGTCTATCGTCGCTATCCGGATTACTCGAGCTTTGAGGCTTTGAGAGAGATGAAGAGGCTAATTAAGTCGGAGGTGCATCGAAAGGGTGGTGAGCAGAACATTAAGCTGGGTAACGGCGGTATTCGGGAGATTGAGTTTATTGCCCAAGCGACGCAGTTGATATATGGAGGGCGTGACCAACGACTCCAAGATACTGGTCTTCAATCGGTTTATAGCACCTTGGCCGAGGCGGAGTATTTGCCCGGCGAGTGGGTGAAAACGCTACTCGAAACATATCGCTATTTGCGTGATATGGAGCATGGAATCCAAGGTTTCAAGGATCAACAAACCCAGCTGCTGCCGCAAGATCAAACGGCTCAATCCGCTCTAGTGGCCGCAATGCAAGAAGATAGTTGGGAGGTAATGATTGCGCGCATGAGCGACCTGCGTGCCAATGTCACGGCGGTGTTTGAAGACTTCTTGCATGAAGAGGGTGATGCGAGTGCAGATCAGACCGAGTCCGACTATCACTGGCTTCAGCTCT
>NZ_LWFT01001124.1:0-982 GCF_001635105.1 Oleiphilus sp. HI0079 | reverse complement strand
TTGCACTGATGATCTGCGGTGGCATTGCCTGGCTAATGCCACGACTCGTCATTCGCCCTCTTCGAGAGATGAATAACGTATTGAACGAACTCGCTACCGCAGGCGGCGATCTAAGAACCGAGGTTCGCATTAGAACCAATGACGAGCTCGGCCAACTCGGCAAAACCGTTAACAAGTTTATTGCTGCTTTACGTGGATTAATTAGCGATATCATCGTCAAAACAGATCAAGTTAGCGAGCAAGCGTCACTGCTCGATACCAGCGCAAAAAGCAATCAAGCTGTCGCTCGGAACACTTTGAACGAAACGGATTCGATGGCGACCGCGATCACCGAAATGTCCGCCTCTATTTCTGAGGTGGCACATAGCGCAAGCAACACGTCTGAAAGTGCGAAACAAGCCGGATCAGACAGTGCTGTCGGAACTCAAGTGGTGCTTGATACCCAGTCCATCATCAATCAACTCGCCGCGGATGTTGGCGGTGCAGCTGAAAAAATTGAACAGCTTAAAAGTGATACCGACAAAATTCACGAAGTGGTTAGCGTTATTCAAGGAATTGCGGAGCAAACAAATCTACTTGCACTGAACGCCGCCATTGAAGCAGCAAGAGCGGGAGAGCAAGGCCGTGGCTTCGCCGTTGTTGCCGACGAAGTAAGAGCCCTTGCCTCGCGAACACAAACCTCGACCGAGGAAATTCAACAAATGGTCGACATGCTTCAGCGCAGTGCTGATTCTGCACATGCGACCATGAGCAGTGGCAAAGAGGTTGCCGAGAAGTCTGTTGAAAAGGCGAGCCAAGCAAAAGAGGCCTTTGAGCAGATTTCAGGTGCCATCGGCCTTGTCTCGCAAATGAGCATTCAAATTGCATCCGCTGCGGAAGAACAAAGTTCAGTCTCAAATGAAATAAGCGAAAATGCCAATCGCCTATCTGCATATGGCCAAGAAGCTCACGGCATTTCAGACGAAGTTGAGAGTCTATCGAT
>NZ_LWFT01001123.1:0-575 GCF_001635105.1 Oleiphilus sp. HI0079 | reverse complement strand
ACTTTTTCTACAAGACTGTCGTAAAGGCTCTCAGCCACATATATCCGTTCAATACCGCAACAGCACTGACCAGAGTTATACATCGCCCCGTCAACCAAGGAAGCAACTGCAGAATCCAAGTCAGCATCCTCCATGACATAACCGGGGTCTTTACCCCCAAGCTCTAGACCAAGACCTACAAATGTGCCGGAAGCGGCTTGCTCAATTGAGCGCCCCGCCCCAACAGAGCCCGTAAAATTAATAAAATCAAAACAACGCTGTCGAATAAGTTGATCAGTGCTCGCATGATCAAGAAAGAGGTTTTGAAAAAGATCCGCAGGCAAACCCGCCTCGGCAAATATCGATGCTAAACGCTCTCCGACCAATAAAGTTTGAGTCGCGTGCTTTATAATCACCGCATTTCCTGCAATCAAAGCTGGGATAATCGTATTAATCGACGTTAAGTAAGGATAGTTCCACGGTGCTATCACGAAAACGAGACCATGAGGCTCTCTCTCAATACGACGCTCAAAACCGTCACTATGCTCTATAACCAAAGGCTTTAAGGACTCATGCGCGATTTCAGACATGTAATC
>NZ_LWFT01001122.1:0-967 GCF_001635105.1 Oleiphilus sp. HI0079 | reverse complement strand
AGCAGTTGGATGCAAAGGTACATGGCGGCTTTGGGATCATGTTAGATGATCTGGTTGCCGGGATATATGCGTTGATCGCTCTCCAGGCGGTCGCCTATCTTTGGAATTAGACCATTGTTTGCCTAGTGGGTTTTTGGTAGGCGTTGAACTACTGAGAGGAACCGCTCAAGACTTGCCTCTGCGCGTTCTTTTGATGCGTATGGGCCACTATCAAAGCCTTCTCGTGTTGAAAAATACCATTTTTGGCCTGCACAAAAAAAACGATCGCTTCGAAATGGAACGTCTCCGGATTCGCCGTGGCGATGAGCTGCTTGATTCATTGTTACGATACCTCCCCTAAGTCCTTTAAATTTAGATGATGTCGGTTAAAAATCAACCAACCAAGTCTCGCTTTACGTTTTGTTGGGTGAAATTATCTTTAGCTTTGGGCGTTCTATTCGGAAATCATTGAAAGCGCTCGGCGCTAAGTTCAAAATGCAGGGTAGTGAATTACATTGAATAAGAGAACATGATTATGCGAAGTCTTAGAGGGATCCTGCTGCTTGTGATCGTGGCAATGGTGTCTGCGTGTACCGGAAAACCTGTCAAAACATATGAAGGTGCAGCGCTACCAGATAAAGATGTCGCCATCCTTACTGCGAGTGACAATATCGAGGTCATCGAAATCGATGGTACAGAAATGACGACGTACTTATTGTCGAATATAGAGACTATGTACGCACTGAAGCCGGGGAAGCATCGCATAGTCTTTAATTATACGAGTGTTTGGTCAGTGGCGCCTAAGGGGCAGGACGGTCCTCGCTCAGAGGCTGTCGAGTCGCCAGCACAGGTTGTTGAGATTGAAGTGAAGGCTGGCGATAGCTTGAGTTTTGAGTTTGATGATGTTGAAAACATTCGTGAGGCACGAGCGTTTGCCGAGAGATTTACAGCGAACCTGGTGGATAGTCAGGGTAATGTTCTCGGTGCT
>NZ_LWFT01001121.1:0-1599 GCF_001635105.1 Oleiphilus sp. HI0079 | reverse complement strand
CACCAGAAACGTAGAAGTGCAACCTGCAAGCATCGCTTCAGTTAGTGCAGGTTCAGCGATATCTTGCGCCATCTTCGCGAATAGAATCAAAGAAACATTAGAAGCAACGATGGAAGTACAAAGCACTAATCTCAAGAACCGATACTGGTCGAGAGCGCTGCAAGGTAAAAATGTCCATCCACACTCAGACCTTTATCGCCAAATCATTCATAAAGCGCTCGATGAGCAAAGTCTACAGACCCTTAAAGAAGGTCCGGCTAACAGAATACTCCTGGCAGAGATTCCCGGCTGGCTGGGAGCTCGATCTGCCGTGTTAGTTGGAATGCTCGCGTACCAACTCGAAAAGAAACTGCGGCATCCCGTTCACCCTTCCTGGGGGCGAAAAATCGGATTTCGCTCTCGCTTTGTTACCGCTAATAGCTGCAATACGGTGGATGAACTAGCCGACCTAATCCTTAGTTCGTCATGCACACCTCCCTTCACACCAATCATGCGGCACCAAGGCGATGTCGTTCTCGACGGAGGAATGGTCGATAATGTTCCGATACATGGCGTCGACACATCCAATAGCAAAACTTTGGTAATGCTATCGCGGCCATATGCATCCCTACCTAAAACCCCTAATGTTCATTACGTGGCTCCGAGTAAAAAACCACCAATAGAAAGTTGGGACTACACATCTCCAGACCGGGTTTTAGAAACATATCAGCAAGGTAAGTCGGACGCGAAGCTGCACTTAAGGGCAATGGCGCTATAAGGCCACACTTCGAGTGTGATCGCTATCCCAATCATTTCGGTTTGATTTCGTTTCAAAATGTAAGG
Organism: Oleiphilus sp. HI0079; assembly: GCF_001635105.1. Lineage (NCBI taxonomy): Bacteria > Pseudomonadati > Pseudomonadota > Gammaproteobacteria > Oceanospirillales > Oleiphilaceae > Oleiphilus > Oleiphilus sp. HI0079. The sequence continues at coordinate 777 of NZ_LWFT01001121.1, read as the reverse complement.
TCGATATACTGTCGGGGTTAGGTCAACCAATTCCAAGGAAAGTTGTGTTCATGGGTTTTACTTTATTGAGAAAGGCCGCCACGCTCGCCCCCCTCTTCGCCACCATTGCTCTATCCAGCGCATGCAGTGAATCTCTGCAGGAGCAAAGCGAAGAAGCCGAGGTTAAAAGCATTAACATCTTCTTTTCTAAAGAAGATGAAGCAGGAGCCCCAACAGGTAAAGCTTACTCCTACAGCCCTGATAACGGGCGCGTCATCGAAATCGCCACGATCAACGACACAAAGGACTCAGTTGCTGTTCTAGATACTGACGAAGAGGCTCCAGGCTACGAATTCGCAGCCTTTGCTGATGGAAGAACCCTCAAGCTAATTGACTATTCAAAGACTGCGACGAGACGCATATACGAGCTCGAAACCTATGCCACCGATATATGCGGTGTTTATCCAGTCAAACGACCTGCCTACACCGTCTTTGATTCTGACAGCGACTACTACCTTAGCACCGTCGACGACACCGCGATAAACGTGGCGCTCAAAGTTGGCAGTACCTGTGATCGCACCACTGACACTTATCGTCAGATCAGTTTCAATATTCCGGGCTTTCCACTCATCGCCGATACACGCGCAGTTAGCACTTCCGATGTTTTCGGAGGGTACCTTTTTGAACCCCTTTTTCGTACTACCGATGATGACGGCAACCAAGTGGAAGGTAGAAGTATCTGGGTGAGCCACAATAGAGAAACGGAGTCCCTATCTGCACGCACCTACAATGGTCCAA
>NZ_LWFT01001120.1:0-1206 GCF_001635105.1 Oleiphilus sp. HI0079 | reverse complement strand
AATACCTACATGAAGAAGTGCCAAGACTCCGCTCGACTCGCAGAGCGTTACTGGAGCTTTGACTACCGAACAACGACGCACTTGATACGAAATATACCAGCGGCATTCAACAGTGAGCACTTATCACAAGAGTTGAGTATTTCTCCGCGAGGCTTACAGAAAAAACTCAACACTCTTAACACGTCATTCTCTGCTCTTTGCATCCAGGCTCGCGCCGAGCTTGTCAAAGTGTTTCTGGTTCAACAAGGAAAGTCGATAGAGGCCACCGCCGAGCTCCTGGGCTTTCAAACGACATCCGGATTTCGTCGTTTCTTTAAAACTGAATTTGGCATGTCGGTCGGGAATTTTTTAAGCCAAATTAGAGAGCGTGAATCGCAGCAAGAGCAATCCAGCATTCCCGTTTCAGCCAGCTCGAGCTCAACAAAACGCTCTACTCACAGCAAAGCCAAGCAAACAGAAGCTTGTTAGGCCAAATCAATTTACCATCAACTAGATGGTGTTATTTCTAACATTGACCACCCAATTCAAGCCGTCTGCGCATTTTCTTTGAGGTTTAGAGGTCCAAATTGGGCACTAAGCCATGTCGTTGGATTCCAATCTCGCTTTATTTATATAGAATGCATTCTAGGCTTAATAAATACCTTTAACTTTCCAAGAGAAAACGATGAAAACGATCAAGAAGTCCTCCAAACTCGACAATGTGTGCTACGACATTCGCGGTGTTGTTGCCCATGAAGCGCGTCGACTCGAGGAGGAAGGTCATCGGATTCTCAAGCTCAACATTGGCAACCCTGCCCCGTTCGATTTTGATGTTCCTGAAGAAATTCAAACGGATGTAGTACGTAACCTTCCTAACGCGCAAGGGTATTGTGATTCAAAAGGTTTATATTCTGCGCGCAAAGCCGTTATGCAGCATTACCAAAGCCGCGGCATTCTTGATGTAGATATCGAAGACATCTATCTTGGAAACGGCGCGAGCGAGCTCATCGTGATGGCCATGCAAGCTCTGCTTAATAACGGTGATGAGGTGCTAATTCCAGCTCCTGACTACCCTTTATGGACGGCAGCCGTGACGCTGAGCAGCGGAAAGGCCGTTCATTATCAGTGCGATGAGCAAAGCAACTGGCAGCCCAATATCGATGACATCAAGAACAAAATTACCGACAAAACGAAAGCCATTGTTGTCATAAACCCAAACAATCCTAC
>NZ_LWFT01001119.1:0-892 GCF_001635105.1 Oleiphilus sp. HI0079 | reverse complement strand
CGATGAATTCTGACGTGATCAAGCAAGCCTTGACGCGCAGCATTGATAGCCTTCCCAAACACGCGCAAGACATTACAATCCAGTTGAACCCCCAAGATAAAACGTATGTTGTCGACCTCATTCAGACGCTTTCCCCTGAGGCGACGGTGCGACCGAATGCGGCAATAGCAAGGGGCGGCTGTATTATCGAGACGACCGACCAAGTGCTTGATTACACAGTAGAAAAACGGTACCAACTCGCGGTTCAATCGATGTTGATGGACGCAGCAAAGGCACAGAATTTTGAAGTGCATCAAGAAACTCCCGACTCAATGCAAACACATACGGATTACTCAAGTGCGTTGCTCAGCGAAGGTCAGCAGTTGGCGGAGCAAGAGCAGGTTCAAGGCAACATACCAAACGATTCTGAATCGAATGTGCACGCGACAAGTGATCAGGTTGATGGTGAAGAGAAACGCTCAATGGAACAGGAGTCTCCTTCGGATTCATCGAGTGATGAGACAGAGATAGAGCCGGGGCCAGAACATGAGTGATTTGCTTCAGCGTTTGGTGGATTATCAGCAAGCAGCGCAAGGGCTTGATTCGATTGCGCCAGAAGCGAGCGGACGCCTGACTAGAATGGTTGGCTTGACGCTTGAGGCACAGGGCTGCCAGGTGGTTGTCGGGGATCGATGCCTAATCGAGGGGGCAAACCAAGAATCAATAGAAGCTGAGGTAGTAGGTTTTGATGGCAACAAGACCTTTTTAATGCCGTTGGCCGCTGTGAAGGGTTTTAAACCAGGCGCTAGAGTTACGCCGTTAGCGAACACAAATGATGTGCCTGTTGGAATGGGGCTGCTGGGTCGAGTGCTTAACGGCAGTGGATATCCGATTGACGGGAAGGGAGAGCTTG
>NZ_LWFT01001118.1:0-657 GCF_001635105.1 Oleiphilus sp. HI0079 | reverse complement strand
AGCCCGTTCCATAAATGCTTTTTGCCATTTTTGGGATATTCGTAGAAGCCGCCGCCCGCCAGTTTTCCTGGACGACTTGCCTCCATTTCTTTTCGCCAGTAGACAAAATGCCATTGGTCGAAATCATTTGTGGTGCGCAAACCTCTGATGAGACGCTCGCGCGTGCATATGATTTCGTTCAACAGATTTCAAAGGTGCCTATTGTCGTTAACGATAGCCGTGGATTTTATACGTCGCGCGTCTTTGGTACGTATGCGAACGAGGGCATCGCGATGTTAGGGGAGGGTGTCTCTCCTTCGGCGGTCGAAAACGCAGCATTTCTCTCAGGCTTCCCGGTAAGTCCACTTGCTGTGACCGATGAAGTAAGCATGACGTTAATGGAGAAGATCCGTAATCAAACGATCAAAGACTTAGAAGCTGAGGGCAAGCCATACCGCGCTCATCCCGCCGATGCGGTTGTCGATAAGATGCTTGAGGCAAGTCGTCCAGGAAAACTGGCGGGCGGCGGCTTCTACGAATATCCCAAAAATGGCAAAAAGCATTTATGGAACGGGCTGCCTGAGCTATTTGGTGGCCAAGCAGACTTCGAACTGAAAGATTTACAAGACCGGCTGCTCTACATTCAAGCCATTGAGACTGTTCGCTGCCTGGAAGAGA
>NZ_LWFT01001117.1:0-8470 GCF_001635105.1 Oleiphilus sp. HI0079 | reverse complement strand
CCAAATCCGGCCCCCGCTACCAAATAAAGAAAGGCAAATCAGTAATTTACTGGTTTGCCTTTTTTCATTTCTGAGTCCCAAGAAGTCGTGTGACGGTACTGTGCTAAGGACCGTCTTACTCATACCTGCATCATTAATACCTCAAACTACCGACTTGGATTCTGCTTGTTGATGCTGAAGATGGTGACGCGAGGCTGACTATTTTTGCCATCGTTATTTAATCAGAATGCGTCTAGAAACATAGCTTGAATCAAAACGCCATTCAGCACGTTTCATTAAGAAGGCGCGTTATCTTTGATCACAAAGAGGTTGGCAGATGCAATCAGTGAGTTTGCTTCGTCCAGTAGTTCTAGAACTTGAGATTGAGTCAGTGCTGCTTGCTCTGATGTGTCGCTGCTCATGACCCGTATTCTTTGAATATTGCTACTGATATCGGCTGCAACAGAGGATTGTTGTTCAGTGGCCACAGCAATCTGACTGTTCATCTGCTTCATGCGAGTAATTTCTGAAACCGTCTCGTTGAGCTGTGCGCCTGCACTTTCGGTTTCAGTTGCGGCGTTGTCGGCAACTTCACTATGTCCTTGCATGATTTCTACGGCCTGACGTGTCATCGTTTGCAAGCGCTCGATACTTGTTTTGATTTCTTTCGTCGACTCGGAAGTACGAAGGGATAGACTCCTAACCTCGTCAGCAACAACCGCAAAACCTCGCCCTTGCTCACCGGCTCTTGCTGCCTCAATCGTGGCATTTAAGGCTAGTAAGTTGGTTTGCTCCGCGATCCCATCAATGACATTAATGATCGAATCTATATTTTCCGATTCAGCTTGAAGTGCGCTCACCGATTCGGCTGTTTTTTTAACGTCTTGGACAAGAGCACGCACCTTGGAAACAGAGCCTTGAACGCGCTGATTACCTTCGCCGATTGCACTCTCTGCAAGCGAGGCGGCCTCTGCTGCGCTTGCCGCACTTTGGGCGACTTCGTTGAAAGACGCATTCATTTGTTCAATAGAGACCGAAATCGTTCCGGTCTCGTTTTGTTGCTCTGAACAACGGCTATCGACTTCTCGAGCGAGAAGTTCTAACGAGTGGCTTATGTCGTTGACCGCTGCGATACGGGTTTGAACGTCTCCAACTAAACTGGATAGACTTTCTCTTAACTTGTTGGATGAGTCGCTGAGTGATTGTACTTCCAGTGTCATCGCATTTACGTTGATTGGGCGTCTAAAATCGCCAGCTGCATATTCTTCGAGATACGGCACTAATTCACGAATGCGCTTGATAATGCTGCGTTGAACAACATCAATCAGTAAGGCAAACACAACAATGGCGATGACAGTACCGAATAGCACTGTGCGCACGGTCGCATAAGACGTGCTGGCTAGCGTGCTGATCGAGTCAGCTTGTTGTTCAAAAATGAGTTTGATTTCTGAAAGCTGTGTTCTGAGTGAAGCTCTGCTGTCGCTCACTTTTGAAATGATGTCGCGGGTCTGATCGATTTCTGCAATATAGCGATCAAGCAAATAACCGATGTTATCTCTTAGCGAGACGCCCTTATCTTCGGCTTCTTCCTCGCTGTCTCCCAAGCTCAAACCAAAGTCATCCTCTGCCTCTTCAAAGACGCCAAGCAATGGAAGAGCGCGCATTGATTCGGCATCGTTCTTTGCTGAGGTAATCGAAGAGCGAATTTCTTCAAACTTTGCTTGAGAGAAGGTTTCAAAATAGGCTTGGCGATTTAACGCTTGTGCATGAACATATTCAAGCAGACTGGTGGCGAGTTTGATGTAGCGCGTTGCTGCAATGGGGTCGCTGTTATAGCCATCTAAGGCATAGCGTGTCAGTAATGAGAGTTCATCGCGTGTTTCGCGTTCATTTTGAAGCAGCAGCGCCTGTGGATCGCCAGATAACTTGCCTGCAGCTCTGAAGTCGCCATCTAAAAATAGGCTCAGCTCCGTTAGTTTTTCTTGTAGCGTTACTTTTGCCGCTTCAGATAGTATCTCAGAGGAGGTAAGGCTAACCTCTATGCCTTGGGTCGCTTCGGTTAGTTTGGTTGCATCTCCGGTATTCAGGTACTCTTCGATGGGCCTGACGACGTTGAGAACAAAGCGCTCGTTCAACGTACTCAGTTTGTCGAGCTCTAGATAGGGCGCGCGAAGTTCTTTTAGACCCCATATGGTCGAAAACGCTAGGATCATGGCGATCGTAAACAAAATAAGAGAATTAAGAAGAGATAGCCGTGACAACTGAACCTTCATTCATCAACTCCCCGAAACACAAAATAAGCTGTATATAGATAACGTAAAGTGATCGGTTTTGCTTGATGCTGAACCGACATTCATTGTGGCGAGAATCTAATCGACAACTCTCGATGCTTCGCACGTTTTTCTGCGTTCCTCGTATCCAAAAAGACGCATGGGTTAAAACGCATACTCAACAGCGTTTTGAATATAGACGTAAAATGCGGGAGAAATGTTAAAGATTTATTTCAATGAGCTGTCAAAAAGCGGCTTTCCCATCGCCTTTCCCATCGCCTAGCGGGAGGTTGTTCTCCCAGGCTTATGACGCTTTTTCATAATTGAACTACACTTCTTGAAACGTTCAGCTTAGCGATATACTGCGGGATGGCAGCAAGCCAAGCTCTTGATCAATGGTCACTGCGGCGGGGTCAATCAATGGCAGCAAATCGCGCCGTTATTTTAATAATCATCTGGTCGCTCATTTCCTTGTTAGCGACCGGTGTGATTCTCTATTACGATGCCAAATCCAACACGAGCGATAACCAGCTGAACGTAGGCCGGGAGTTGGCGCGATCTCGATCCGTTATCGAGCAGTCCGTAAATCGGTACTTCACTTTGCTCAAAGCCCTAGAGGCCTTTGTGCACGCAAATAAAGACCTTTATTCCAACAATGCGGATGCTGAATTCTCCGATCGTTTTGATCGGTTCGCCGCGTCGTTGGAGCAGACCAATAACAGTATCATTAGCTTGCAGCTTGCTCCGAATGGTGTCGTGACGTACGTCTCTCAAAAGGCTAAAAATTTAAAAGCGGTTGGGCATGATTTACTGAAAGACGACCATCGAAGAGATCAGGTTATTCAAACCATCATTAACAAGGCAACGGTGGTTGCAGGGCCGCTGACTTTACTTCAGGGCGGCAACGCCATTATTGCAAGAAAGGCGATTTTTACTGATCCGGGCGTGTATCGTTCACAATCGATGTTTGATCTTAATCGTGCATCGCCCAATGCTGCATGGCCAGCCAAAATTCCTGGTGACTTTTGGGGCCTTGCAACGATGCTGATCGACACCGAGCGTCTCTTTAAAGAGTTTGAGCTAGACAAACTGCCAAAGGAGTACGGGTTTGCGTTAAAAGGCCGACATGGCCTGGGGGAGGAGGGCGAAGTGTTTTGGGGAGACCACTCTATTTTTGATGCCCCTGAGGATACCACCGAGATTATGCTGCCGGGCGGAGGTTGGGTGATGGGGGTGAAGCACGTCGCGCCATCGAATTATATGAGTCTGTTGTTGATCACCCTCACAGGACTTGTGGTATCGGGGTTCGGTGCTTACGTAATCCATTCTCGTTATAAGAAGCTGGAAGCAGAATCTGACGCGAAAACGCACAGTCGGTTTTTAGCGACCATGAGCCACGAAATAAGAACGCCGATGAATGGCATTATTGGTGTGGCAGAAGTTCTCGGTCGATCCGATTTGTCAGATTCACAGCAGCGTCAGCTTGATAAGATCCTCGATAGCTCAAAAATTTTGCTCAGACTCGTGAATGACGTTCTGGATTTCTCCAAGATTGATGCTGGTAATCTGAAGCTTGAGCAAAACGTGTTTGACCCCCGCAAAACAATAGAATCAGTTCTCCATTCTTTTGATCTGCAAGCGAACGAAAAGAACGTTTCCATAAACCTCAACATCGCTTCTGACTTTCCGGATTGTTTTCAAGGTGATGAGGTCAGAATAAAGCAAGTTTTGGTTAATATTCTATCGAATGCCATCAAGTTTACCGAGAGGGGAACGATCACGATATCGGCGGAACTGAAAGACTACCTAGGTGATCAATATCTGAGTTTCAGGGTGAAAGATACGGGTATAGGGATGTCTGAACAGGAGCTGAAACGAATCTTCAATCCCTTTACTCAGGCCGACCAGTCAATCACAAGAAAGTATGGCGGAACCGGTTTAGGTCTTGTGATTTGCGAGAAGATTGTACACTTGATGGGAGGGAATATTTCCGTTAAAAGCAAACAGGGCAAAGGATCTAGTTTCCATATCTTGATCCCCTACCAAGAGGTGACGGCAGAAGCACTTGAAGTGGTCCCAGATCAATCATTGGAACACGCTCCGGAAGTATGTGATAGACAAGATTTGAAGTTACTTGTTGTGGATGATCAACTAATCAATCTTGAGGTTGCAGCAATGATCTTGAATGAGCTGGGCTATGAATGTCAGCGTGCAACAAGCGGGCGTCAGGCGTTGGAGATGATTGAGCAGGAACGGTTTGATATTGTCTATATGGATAGGCAGATGCCAGAGATGGACGGTTTAGAAGCGACACGCAAGATTCGAGCATTTACGCAATCAGACACAGCTCCTTGGGTAGTTGCGCTAACGGCGAGTGCAAGGGAAGAAGAAAAAGAAGAATATCTAGCAGCCGGTGCAAATGCTTTTTTAAGCAAGCCGGTTGATATGCAAAGCTTCAGCTCCTCTATTGAATCCTTCTTAAAGTTCACTTCGTCGTCCTAGCTTTCAGGCGATCTTCAATTCACGCATTCAATTTACTCATTTTTTCTCGTGTTTAGCGCAGCATAAAATGACGCCACAGTAGGCGTTCGCGCGATGCTTTGCCGATCAAGCGCTGTTGTTTAGGTGTTGTTTAGGTGCTGTTTGGATGTTGTTTGAAGCTGTCTTCTATTTTGTAAGTCGCAGCCTAAACGTTTGTGTAATGACGCTGTATCAAAGACCGGAATATCGCTGCCGTGTTCCACGTTGAATGTCCTGAATTAGTGGCCCGAACAGGGTGTTGAGCGGCGCAAAGCACGTGAATATTCTTCATTTAGAAAAGAACGGCTCGAAACATGCTTATGTTTCCTTTAAGCATCGAATGATCAATATGCGCGGTGCGGAAGCAAGCTGAATCGAAGTTGGAGGTGTGTCATGAGTATCTGCAAACACCTGAAAGGATTTGAACGAGAAAAGCCGAACGATAGGTTTCTGAACAATGAATGTGTCGCAAACCTCAATGAGGGGTTGACGCTGTTAAACCGCAAACGATCAAATTGGGCGGTATTGTTACGCGATGCGAGTGTGCCTGGTAAGTACCGCTATCAGTTGTTTGATGAAACTGGGTTTAAAGAACACTATACCTTTGAGACCCTTGAGCTCGCTTTCCTGGATGCGGTTGCAAAGGGATACTGGGAGCGGGATATGGGTGCGCTTGATCGATTGTTCAAATCTAAGGTTTGGGTGCACGAGGTATCATTTTTTGACTGATTGCCTCAGAGAAACATACCTTCCTAGGCGCGCTCAGTTGCGCATACTTTTCTTTGATGATAATCGAAACGTCCGCTGATGCATTGGGATAATATGCGATAGCAAACCTTGACTGGAGATCGTGTCGATCAGACACGACGACTGAGCGCAGAAGAGCTTGTCCATTATAGCCTTTGGGAATCTGGAACGAATCTTAGACAGTTGTCCTTAGCACTACTAGACTCTAGTAATTGCCTAAGAAATCTATGGAGTTCCCTTACATGGACGAGCTGATTTTTGCAGAGGAAACGTCTCTCTCTGACAGCCCTTCTGATGAATCTTGCTGGAAGATACTCGTTGTCGATGATGAGCAAGATGTACATCAGTCCACCATCCTAGCGCTTGGGCGCGAAAGGTTATGTGGCCGTCCGCTTCAGTTTGATCATGCTTATTCTAGCGAAGAGGCAAAAAAGATTTTGTCTACTAAGTCGGATTACGCCGTTATTCTCTTAGACGTTGTGATGGAAAATGATCAGGCAGGTTTTGAGCTGGTTCGATACGTGCGCGAAGACTTGGCGATTAGGGACACACGTATCATTCTCCGTACAGGGCAACCTGGCTATGCGCCTGAGCTCGAGTCAATTGCCAAATATGAGATCAATGACTACAAGGCGAAATCTGAACTCACCCGCAATAAACTGTTTACAACATTAACCGCTGCTATCCGTTCATATTCCCAGATTCGTGCTTTACAACTGAGCAAGAAAGGGCTTGAAAGTATCATCAGGGCGTCGAAAGAGCTACTTTACTTGCGAGGATACAAAGAGTTCGCCGACGGCGTTATTACGCAACTCACGGCATTATTTAATCTACCTGCAGAAGGCTTGGTTTGCGTCAAAGGGTATCCCGGCGAGCACGAGTCGAACGATGAGCTACAGGTGATAGCGGGCGCAGGGAGGTTTAGGGAGTACATCCTCAAACCGGTCGCTGATATTGCCTTGCCTCACGTGGTGAAATTGATTAAAGAAACCGCGGTGAGCAAACACCATATCTTTAAAGATAACCTGAGCTGTTTGTATTTTCGTACGCCTGACCAAGTCGAAATGATTGTTTATTTGGCAGAGCAGTTGAATGATCGGCCCAATGACATGAGTTTATTGGAGCTGTTTTCAACCAATATCGTCGCCAGTATCGATAATGTGACCTTGCTTGAGCAGCGTCATGAGTATGCTTATCGTGACCAATTGTTAGGGGTGCCTAATCGCCTGTCTTTTCTGCAATCGATTGAGAGTCACTTGCAGAACCAAACCCCTGATCTACAGATTATCCTTATTGATATTGATCAGTTTGGCGCCATCAATGACACCATCGGAACAGAGAATGGGGATATTTTACTTCAACACGTGTCCGACCGGTTACAAGCGGCGCATCATGAGCAGCTAGTAGCTCGAGTATCGGGTGATACTTTCGGGATTCTAGGGCGAATGGATGAGCTATCCCACGACACAATTGCGGGTAGTTTCGAAGAGCCTTTTTATATTCAGGGCTCGGCGCACTCTCTTAGTGCAACGCAGGGACAGGTTAGGCTGGATGCTCAAAAAGCGGCAACCGAAGTATTGGCTCAGGCGAATACGGCGCTTAAACGCGCGAAGCAGACGTTGAGAGGCAGCTATCAATCTTTTCAGCAAGACATGCTTAAAGAAACCGAAAGTCACGTCAACTTGCTGCAAAACCTAAGAAAGGCGTTTGATCAGGAGCATCTGTTCATGGTCTATCAGCCGAAAATTGATTTATCGACAGGTGAACTCCGCGGTTTTGAGGCCTTAATGCGATGGAAAAACGCGCTAGGTGAATTTGTACCACCCATCGAGTTTATTCCGATTGCCGAGGTGTCTGGGCTCATTGTTCCCCTGGGAGAGTGGGCTTTGCGTCGCTCTTTGGTTCAAATTAAACAGATAAGAGAGATCTCTGGCCTAGATCTGACCGTTGCGGTTAACGTCTCCGTGGTTCAGTTTGCGCAACCCAAATTTATCAGCATGCTCAAAAACGCGATCGAATATGCTGGCGTAGACCCTAGCTGGCTCGAGTTGGAAGTCACGGAATCGTTTGCAATGCATGACTTTAATGCAGTTAAAGCGTTAATAGACAGCATCGCTTCTCTCGGTATCAAAGTGAGCATTGATGATTTTGGAACAGGGTTTTCGTCCTTGTCATACTTAGAAAAGTTGAATGTTCAAAGTTTGAAAATAGATAAGAGTTTCATTGACCGTATTACGGAGTCTGATTGTGACACGCGCATCCCGGAAACCATCATCCGGCTGGGTAATTCCCTAGGTCTGGATATTGTTGCTGAGGGCGTTGAAACGCTGTTTCAGGTTGAGTGGTTGAAGCGCAATCAATGTGATTTTGCACAAGGCTATTTTTTTGCAAAACCGCTTTTTTCTGATCAGATCCAACCTTGGATCGAACAATATTCAAGCGGTTTAAATCACGCATTTTAGCGTTAACTACCAAATTGGGATGAAACGATGTTGCACAGGAAACTGACCAAAATAATGGCCGTAGCCCTAATTTTTGCAGGCTGTCTTCATCTGTTCGGATGCGGGCAGAAAGAACCGGTTACGCTCGGGTTTGTCGGTGGCTTAACGGGTAAAGTTTCCGATTTGGGTGGGCCAGCGAGAAACGGTATGTTGTTCGCTGTAGAGGAGGCAAACAAAGCGGATGGGATCAACGGACAACCCATTCAAACACTCATTCGAGATGATCGCCAAGATCCAGAAACCGCCAAAAAAGTCGTTGCAGAGTTGCTCGCAAAAAATGTTGACGCAATTATTGGTCCTGTTACCAGTTCGATGGCCGTGCAAGTGGCGCCGATGGCAGAGCAAGCACAAACTGTGATGATGGGCGTGACCGTGACGACCAACGATTTGTCCAACAAAGACGATCACTTTTTCAGGGTATTGGCGGCGACAGCTGTTCATGCGGGAGAAGTC
>NZ_LWFT01001116.1:0-34078 GCF_001635105.1 Oleiphilus sp. HI0079 | reverse complement strand
ACGGTTTCAGAATATGAGGAATTTGACCCTCTAGAGATGGACCGTTACTCGTCTATTCAGCAATTATCTCGTTCACTTTCTGAAAGTGCCACCGACCTAACCGAGCTTCGTGAAACTCTGTCAAACAGGGCTCGTGATGCTGAAACCTTATTGCTTCAACAATCTCGAATTAACTCTGAGTTACAAGAAGGCTTGATGAAAACTCGGATGATACCGTTTTCATCAATGGTTCCGCGATTAAGACGTATTGTACGTCAGATTAGTGGCGAGCTAGATAAAGCTGTTGAATTCGAGGTACATAATGCTGGTGGTGAAATGGATCGTTCTGTTTTGGAACGAATGATTGCACCATTAGAACACATGCTTCGAAACGCCTTGGATCATGGTATTGAGTCAAAGCAGGCGCGAGCGAAGGTTGGAAAAACCGAAACTGGATCGATCGATTTATCTGTTAATCGTGAAGGTGGTGAGATTGTTCTTCGTATGAAGGACGACGGCGGTGGTATTGATGCCGAAAAGATTCACGCAAAAGCCATTGCTCAAGGTTTAGTGCCTGCGAACGCAGACATATCGGATCAGGACAAACTTCAATTGATCATGGCTGCTGGCTTTAGTACTGCAGAAAAAGTAACCCAGATTAGTGGCCGTGGCGTCGGTATGGATGTTGTTGCCAGTGAAATCAAACAGCTCGGCGGCACCATAAGTATCGCGTCTGTTGTCGGTGCCGGAACCGAGTTTACGGTCCGCTTGCCATTTACGGTATCTGTGAATAGAGCGTTAATGGTGAATACGGGTGATGATTTTTACGCCATTCCGTTAAATACGATTGAAGGTATTGTTCGTGTAAGTCCGTATGAGCTTGAAGAGTACTACCAGGAAGATGCGCCGCCATATCACTATGCTGGTCGTGACTATGACCTGAAGTATCTTGGCTCCTTGTTACATAACATGCATCAGCCGAAGCTAAAAGGACAGCCGCTTCCACTACCTGTCATTCTAGTGCGTGGAACGGATAAGCCAATGGCTCTTCAAGTCGACAGTTTGATGGGCTCTCGAGAGATCGTGGTTAAAAGCCTGGGAGCGCAATTTAGTGATGTGCATGGTGTTTCCGGAGCGACTATTCTCGGTGATGGTAGCGTTGTTGTGATCCTCGATTTGCCGGCTCTGATTCGTGAGGAATCTACAGGCGTTCTCGATATACTTGATAAAGATGCTTCTACAGACACTCGCAGTGATACACCATTGGTTATGGTTGTGGATGATTCGGTTACGGTTCGCAAGGTTACAACGCGTTTGCTGCAGCGAAATGGTATCGATGTAGTCACCGCAAAAGACGGTGTAGATGCAATTGCGCAGCTTCAGGATACCAAGCCAGACGTGATGCTGCTGGATATTGAAATGCCGCGAATGGATGGCTTTGAGGTTGCCTCTCTGGTGCGACATGATGAGCGACTCAAAGACGTTCCAATTATTATGATCACTTCGCGAACCGGACAGAAACACCGCGAAAGAGCGATGTCCATTGGCGTCAATGAGTATATGGGTAAGCCTTTCCAGGAACAGGAATTGTTGGCGACGATTGAGCAAGTCCTGGCCGGAAGCATGAGTAAGGCTTAAAGGCCAAGAAAATGAAAATTGAAGCTGCTCTGGGAGTCATCAGTTCTGACCCATTGATTAGGAAGGGCTTGACGGATTTCGCAGAGCGGTTTGGTTTCAAGTTGGAGAATAGTTGTTCACCCGAGTCGATTGAATCAGGTGACGTTAATAATGATGAGCATGTCGACTGCTGGCTTGTTGACGAGGCGGCGTTTGAAACTCCTGGCACATGTTTTGAGGCATTTCTAGAAGATCTTGATGTTCCGGTGATCTATGGTCTGGAGCGGTTTAGCAGCGATACTGATGTTCTTGAGCGAGAATGGAACAGTCTGCTGAAAAAACTGGTTCAGCATGTATTTCATCCTGAACAGCGAGCCGAGTTTGATGTTTGGGTGCTTGGTGCATCTTTGGGTGGACCAGAAGCTGTGAAAGCTTTTCTGGATGAGCTACCAGAGAATTTGCCAGTATGCTTTCTCTACGCTCAGCATCTGGACGAGGTTGGCTCCAGAGCGTTACTCGATGTGATCGGAAGAGATGCGGCTTTACAGGTGTTTGCGCTAGATGGTGTAACACTGCTTCAACCAGGCGCCGTGTATAAAATGCCGGTTGATTCAAGTGTCGAGTTTGTTGCTGGGACATGTTTTAAGACTGATTCGCCATGGGTTGGCAGCTACCGACCTAGTATCGAAGAGTTATTGCGCAAAGTGAGTTATGCCTTTGGTCAACGGGCTAATGTCATTTACTTTAGTGGCATGGGCGAAGACGGTGCTCTAATTGCGAATGACATGGCTCGCCGTGGCAGTCGTGTTTGGGCGCAAAGTGCACAAACTTGTGCAAGTGCGGCCATGCCAGAGTCTGTTATTTCGCAAAGGATTTGTGAACGGATTGCTTCACCGTCAGATTTGGCAACGTTATTAAAGGCGCTTTATCAGACAAAATGATAACGCAGTAACACGCAAGTTAGATTGAAATAATAAGGTAGGTTAGGGTGCCAGAGTCAGAAATTATTTCGAGTTTATATCTTCCTATTACGGACGGTAAGCTCGTGCTGCCTAACGTCGCAGTTGCAGAGGTAATCGAATACAGCCGCCCGAAAGTAAAAGAGGGCTTCCCCCATTACTATCTCGGTGATATTTCCTGGCGAGGCATCGATGTTCCGCTTCTTAGTTTTGAGGAAGTAAACGGTGGCGATAGGCCTCCAAAAAATACGGAAGTACGTATTGCAGTACTCAACAATACTGGAACAGACAGTCAAAGACTTCCCTTCGTTGCTATCTTGACGCAAGGGCTTCCTCGCTTGGTTAAAGTCAGTGAGGATATTATCCAGCATGCCTCAAAAAGTGATTTGCCTGCAGAACACAGCCGAATTCGTGTTGATGGTGAAGAGGCTGTGATACCGAACCTGAATTATCTAGAGAGTCTGGCTATCAATCTTGTTTGATAATGAATACGCGCTCCCTGCTCGAAAACATCTAGCGGCAATTGCTGTTCTTTATAGTGTTTTTGCTGTCGTCTTCCACTTTTTGTATGGTGGTGTCGGTTTCGGTCTTGTCATAGCTTTACTCGCCTCCGGCGCGTTGATGCTGAGTTTTCTCGAGCGCATTTTACCTCAACGAGCGCTCATCTATCCGTTCCTGCTTCTGCTCTTAGGGGCAAGCTTTCTGATCGATGCTCCTGATGATAGTGATTTGGTTTTGCATCTCAGTCAATTTGCTTTCATTTGTGGATTAAGTCTTAGCGTAAAGCAGTCGCTGTGCATTTTAACGTCGATTGTAATCGTTCTGGCTCTCGCCATTGAGCAGAACTTCAGCCTCAATAAATATCTCGTGGTTTTGACTCTAGGCTCGCTCGGCATGTATTTGAGATGGTTGGTGCTGGGTCAAGCTTCTTCTCTTGAACAAGTGCAGACAACAGATAAGCAGACGGGATGTAAAAACGCATCGTGTCTTGAGCGCGATACCGAGCAGAACTTTAACTTGTATCAGCGCTATGGCATACCTTGCACGTGTTTAGTTTTTGATCTGGTATTGGATGAGAGCAAGTCCCTTCAAACTAAGAATAACTTGCTTTTGGCTGTAATTAAGTTGTGGAACAGCCGGGTGCGCCAAACCGATCATCTATACAAGCTAAGTGATCGACGCTATATATGCCTGCTACCGGCGACATCCAAATCGCAGTCCGAAACGCTAAAGAACGATATTGTGATTGCCATGCGGGAGTATGAATTTCCAGAAGGGAGCGAGCTGCATCTAAATGTTAGAACGCAAGATTGCGAAGGCTATGATTCGCCTAGTGGCTGGTTGTCTGAAATTTATGCATAACGCTAGGAAGTGATGTCTTTTGAAAAAAGTTGATTCCTGTCTCCTGCGTGTTAGATTGTGCCGCCCAAGGCACGAGACCTACCGGTAAAGATTATGAATAAAGATATTTCTGCACATTATGAAGCCATCTTGAGAGGGCTTGGCGAAGACCCTCAAAGAGAAGGTTTACGCGATACACCGCAGCGTGCAGCAAAGGCTATGAACTTCTTAACCAAAGGTTATCATGAGGACCTGGAAAATATCGTCAACGGAGCGATTTTCGAATCGGACAATGACCAAATGGTCCTTGTTAAAAACATAGAGCTCTATTCTTTATGTGAGCACCATTTGTTGCCGTTTATCGGTAAGTGTCATATCGCATACCTACCTAGTGGCAAGGTGCTGGGCTTATCCAAGTTCGCGCGTATTGTTGATATGTTCGCAAGACGACTACAGATACAGGAAAACCTAACGAAACAGATTGCTGATGCTGTGATGTCAGTAACAAATGCGCGAGGGGTTGCAGTCGTCATTGAATCTCAACATATGTGTATGATGATGCGTGGTGTCGAAAAGCAGAATTCTTCCATGCTCAGCTCGGTAATGCTGGGAACGTTTCGCGAATCTGAGGCAACGCGAAATGAGTTTTTGTCACTGATAAAGTAATATCCTATTTTCAACAACCCTCACTACTTAACTTCAACATTCGGTCTGCGTAAGACCTCAAAGGTAAAAGCATGCTTAAACTAGATGCCTTAGATCAATTAAAGCAGCTAAAAAGCGACATCAAAGCAAGTCGAAATCTGCAATTAGGTCGAGTCAAAGGTACCGGACAAAAATTCGGATTCGTTACGTTAGATAGTGGGCGAGACGTATTTCTTCCCCCTGCGGAGATGCTCAGGGTTCTTCCTGGTGACCGCGTCGAAGTTGAAATTAAGAAAGATGACCGAAACAAAACGTTTGCTCATGTTGAGCGGCTTGTGGAGTCGACGAACAAAGAGTTTTTCGGGAAGTATGTCGCAAAAGGTACGGCGCATTTCGCAGAGGCTGATTTTGATGGCAGCACGCGCTGGATCTTTATACCGCCCAACAAGCGCGGTAAAACCAAAGTTGGCGACTTGTTGAAATGCAAGTTGGTGCAACACCCGATCAAGAACGGTAAACCTCAGGCTCATATTGTTGATGTTTTGGGGAATGAATCGAGTAAGGGCATCGAGTGGGTTTACAGCCTTGCGAAACATCATATCGCTGAAAGCTGGAGCGCATCAGCAGAGACGGCGCTGACTGACTTAGATGAGGGCCGTGTCGAGTCACTTTGCTCTGAGCGGGAAGATCTAAGCGATGTGCCATTTTTTACTGTCGATGGTGAGCGAACGCGGGATATGGATGATGCGCTATACATTGCGCGTGATGGCAGCGGCTGGTTACTTTCTGTTGCCATTGCTGATCCAGAAGCTTTGATAAGCTCTGAGCCCGAGTTGGAGAAAGAGGTGCTCGAGCGCTCCGCTTCGTTGTATGCGCCTGGCAAAATTGTCCCTATGCTTCCTGAAAAGTTGAGTTCTGATTTGTGCTCTCTTGTAGAGGGTAAAAAGCGTCTGGCAAAGGTCTTTAAGATTCAAGTAAGTGAAACTGGTGAACTTACAGATTTTACGATCTCGCAAGCCGCAATCACATCGGCTCAAAAGCTATCCTATGCGCAGGCAAGTGGAGTAGAGTCGACGGAGTTAAAATCCGTAGTAGCTGAACAGTTACCGTTGTTGCAAAGCTTGTCAGAAAAGATGTTGGAATGGCGAAGAGAGAATGCTTGTGTACAACAAGGAAGAACAGAATTTTATCTCGAGCTAAACGATAAGCAGAAAATTGAGGCGATTAAACCCCGTGAGACACATACTGCGCATGCTTGGGTAGAAGAGTGCATGCTGTTGGTGAATCGCTGTGCTGCCCAATATCTGTCGGATAACGCTAAATCAAGCATTTATATCTCTCATTCTGGTGCAAGATCCGACAGGGTAGAGAGCTTGCAAAAGGTATTGTTTGAGTCGGTCGAAGAGCTAAAAGAATTGACTCTTTCGGAGCTCGCCGGATTTAGGCAAGTTATGCAGACGGTAAATGGTAATGACGATCTAGCGGAGCTGAAGCAACTTCTGCTTCGTCAGCTTGAGCGGACAACGTTTACCTTAGGTCCAGAGCCTCACTTTGGTTTGGGATTTGACAAGTATACGACGGTCACTTCGCCTTTACGCAAAGCAAATGATTATTTGTTGCATAAACAATTGCGTGAGATTTTAACGCAGCAAGCTTCTCCTATAATGGACAAGAAGGTGGTGAATGCGATTGATGCCAAGCAAGATGATATTCGCAAAGCGGTTTACGATATTGAGCAGTGGCTGAAGTGCGAATATATGATGCGCCAAGAAGATGTGTTTGATGCAGAAGTGGTGCGGGTGTTCACAACAGGAGTTCAACTGCGATTGAAGCAGAATGGTATTGAAGGCGTGATTAGCACTCGCGATATCGAAGGTAAATGCAGTTTCAATCAAGACCGTATGCATCTCAAAACTTCAGTCGGAGACTTCCAGCTTTTACAGCAAGTGAAAGTTAAACCAAAACGCGTAGATTGGTCTAAGAAGCAAATTCAGTTTGAGCTAGTCTAGTCGCGAAAGTATTGTAAGAGATTTCTTACAATACTTTACGAGATCTCTTATATTTTCTTTTTCCAAAAGACCCTATTCTTAAGGCCTAGGGATAGCCAAGACAGATGGACTTGTCAACGGACTTCATGGATGAACTGAGCTAATGGATTAGCCAAGGATGAGCATAGCAGGCAAAGATCGCCCGCTACTTCATTTTTTTATTAAATTTCTCGCCTTCGTTATCATAGATCTTGCAAAGATACTTTTCTCAAAAGTGTATTAGATTCGTGGTCAGCATGAATCAGTATGGTCTAGTTCTATACATTCGAATTGTGCCTAAGTAGACTTCAACGGTTTTCGAATTTGTTGATCAGGTAATTCAATGATGGTTAGTCTCCCCCCGTCTTCGGCTCCCATTTTGGGTAAGCTGCGACTTATTGAGTCGAGCAAGCTTTTCCAAGGCTTGGTAATTGCGATTATTGTCTTGTCTGCTCTAACGATAGGAGCCAAAACCTATTCATTGCCACCATTGGTCGAACAGACATTAGTAATTCTGGATAGTGGAATTACGTTCTTCTTCCTACTCGAAATTCTATTACGGTTCGCAGCTTGTCCTGAAAAACGTCGGTTTTTCATGGATGGTTGGAATATCTTTGATACTTTGGTCGTCATAGGCAGCCTTGTGCCGCTAGACAACTCTGAGGCGGTTCTATTAGGAAGGCTATTACGCGTGTTTAGGGTTTTGCGCCTAGTTTCTGTTATTCCTGAGTTGCGATTCTTGATCAACTCATTACTGAAAGCGATTCCGCGGATGGGCTATATCGCGCTTTTGATGTTTATCATTTTTTACATCTACGCAGCTATTGGCTCTATGTTTTTTAGTGATGTTGATGAGACGCTGTGGGGCGACGTTGCCATCTCAATGCTTACGTTGTTTCGGGTAGCGACATTTGAGGATTGGACGGACGTCATGTATGCAACCATGGCTGTGCATCCACTAAGCTGGATATACTATTTGACCTTTATTTTTCTCACCGCTTTTGTATTTTTAAATATGATGATTGGTGCCATTCTTGAAGTTATGAGTGAAGAGCAAAACGCGAAGGTTGCCAAAGAAGCACGAGACGAGCGCGATGAGATCATTCAGCAACTAAAGGCAGTACAGAATCGGCTTGATGAACTGCACAACAAACTAGATCGAGAATGATCCGGTTACAAGGTTCGCTGATCATGAAAAAACTAAGCCCGCTTGAAGCGGGCTTAAACATATTGGATTTTCAACTTGTTCGAAACGGCAAGCCTAACTAACGAATTCTGGTCCGATGCCAATGCTCCACACGATGACGCTGATGGCAAACAAGCCCACGAGCATGCATAGGCCTACCGTCAAAATAGACGTTGCAAACATAAAACCTCGGTCTTCGGGAATCTTCATTAAGATTGGTAGGCCCTCATACAGCAAGTAGACCGACCATCCTACGGCAACTACTCCAGCTAACATGTTGACCCAAAGAACGGGATAAACAGCAATTATCCCCATTAGGAATAAAGGCGTTGCCGTGTAAGCCGCTAAAATAATACCGTTGTGTTCTTGCTCATCGACGCCATACGTCGCTGCGAAGAAATCAATGAATTTACCGATAATAAATATACCGCTCAGCATCGCTGCGTAAAAAAGCACGCATAGTTGCGCTGCGCTGCCTTGACTCAGTCGAATTAGCTCTCCATCACCTACTCGCCATCCAACTTGAGTTGTACCGTAAAACGCTGCTGCTGCGGGAATAAGTGCGAGAAGAATAATATGGGTGAGAAAGAGTTTGGGGGTTGATTCATGTTCTTCTCGAATCGTTTGCCACTCTCTATCGGGGTGAGTCAAAATACCGAAAGTGTGCAGTATACTCATAGTGCCTCCGCTGATTGTTGTTTTTTGGCTGCCACTTAAGTGTTTACCCTTTAACCAGTTGCGTCAAGGAACTAAACGCACTATTTGTATAAAAAGCGCACAAAATGAATCTGTTTTGAACAAAAAGCAACCAACTACCGAAACAAATTAGTTGTTGAAGCCGATGTCTTCAACCATGAATGACAACTTGTCTCAATTTAATGACCTTACGTTCGATGAAGATGCCTGGTTCTGTTTGAGTTGTCGGCGGTATCTGAAGTTAGTTTCCCTTAAATTGCTTTCAACACTTCGATCCTCTAAGAACTTGGTCGATTTTTCAGGTAGTCTGCATGCCTCGTCGCTCTCTTATTGAAATGGGTATCATCCAGCGCCTTGCTATAGCACTAGGCGTAAGTGCTTCGTTGTGGGTTTTGTATATCTCTTTGAGCCACTAAGATCCCATGAGTATTTCCGTCGATAATGTGACCTTGGGTTACGACCTCCATCCTGCCGTTCATCACCGGTCTCTTGAAATCGAAGAAGGTTCGATGGTCGCGCTCGTTGGGCCAAATGGTGCGGGCAAGTCGACGCTTCTCAAAGGGATTATGGGGCAGCTAAAGTTGTTGGGAGGTTCGATTTCCCTTGGACAGCTTAACCACTCTCAAATCGCCTATTTACCGCAGCTAAGTCAAGTTGATCGGAGTTTCCCTATTACCGTGCGTGAAATGGTTGCGCTCGGTGCTTGGGGAGTGCTGGGTGCTTTCAAATCAGTGAGTGAAGAGCAGCAGAAATCGGAGCATCTCGCCTTGCACCAATTGGGCTTGGAAGGGTTTGAGCATTGAATGATCGATACGCTTTCTGGAGGTCAGATGCAGTGAGTCCTCTTTGCGCGACTACTTTTACAAAAAACAGAACTGATTTTACTCGATGAGCCGTTTACGGGGGTTGACGCGCGCACCAGTGCAGACTTGATTACTCAGATAAAGCGTTGGCAAACCGACGTAAAAACGATTGTAGCCGTGCTGCATGACCTGCACCAAGTCAAGGCACATTTTCCGACAACGTTGCTGCTTTCCCGAAGAGCAATTGCTTATGGCCATACCAATGGTGTGCTAACCGAAGAAAACTTGCAAAGAGCATCTCAATTTAATGAGGCTTTTGACGATCATGCAGAGCCATATGTGGTGGTTGGAGAGCATTAGTTGATGTTGGACTTGTTTCTGCAACCTTTTGTCGAGTTTGAATTTATGCGTCAGGCTTTACTTGGTTGCTTGGCCATTTCCGTGAGCGCAGCACCCGTTGGTGTGTTTTTGATGCTTCGTCGAATGGGTCTGACGGGTGACGTCATGGCCCATGCAATTTTGCCGGGTGCCGCAGTCGGATTTTTAGTCGCAGGCTTATCTACCGAAGCCATGACTCTTGGAGCGATTATTGCGGGCTGCTTGGTCGCGTTGTTATCCGGTATTGTTTCTCGATCAACCAACGTTGCCGAAGATTCAAGCATGGCCGCTTTTTACCTAATTTCTCTAGCGCTTGGCACTTTAATGTCGGTAGGAGTGATGATTTTGCCTGCGGCAATGATGCGCTATTGGCTACGCAATTTGGATGCGCTACTCCTTGGATCAATGATTAGTGCGATTATTGCGTGTGAAATGTGCTTGCTAGCATCGTATTATGTCGCGTGGCCAAGTGGTCCGGCTATTATTTTGTCGCTTGGTTTTGGATATGTGTTGTCGTTCGTATTTGGTTTGAACGGTGGCCTCGTTTCTGAACTATCGAGGCAGAAAACCATCTAAGTGCCTAGCTGCCAGATGTAAAGAAACGACGTATTTATTAAAAGAGGATCCGCTGTGAAGGCATGGTTTAAGTCAATTGAAGGTGATCAAGAGGGCAGTGAGTTTGCGCTTGCTAAAGTGTTGGAAGAGTTAAGCTTTGACAACCAAGGTTTGATTCCTGTGATTGCACAGGATGCTAAATCGAAAGATATTTTGATGTTTGCTTGGATGAATCGCGACGCCTTAGAAGATACCTTGAAGACAGGAAGAATGTGTTACTGGTCTCGTTCTCGAAACACGTTATGGCGAAAGGGCGAAAGCTCGGGGCATGGGCAACAGCTAGTTGAATTGAGAACAGACTGCGATGGGGACGTCTTGCTTGCATTGATTGAGCAAGCCGGTGCCGCATGCCACACTCATCGGCGTTCTTGTTTTTATCTCAAATTCGGTGCGCAATCGGTGAAAATTGACTCAGGGCCATAGTGAATATGTCCCGCATTAAAAAAGCCGTCTCAATGAGACGGCTTTTTCTTTGTATACAGGCTGAGCTCGAGCTAGCTCTTTTTCACTTCGATTAGTTCAACTTCAAATAGAAGAGTTTCATTCGGGCCGATAGAGCGATTGCCATTTGGACCGTAAGCAAGGTCCGAAGGAATAAATAGTTGCCATTTAGAGCCAGTAGGCATGAGTTGTAGCGCCTCTGTCCAGCCTGCAATCACGCCATTCACCGGGAATGTTGCAGGTTGACCGCGTTCAACGGAGCTGTCGAATACTTCACCGTTAATGAATGAGCCGGTGTAGTGAACTGTGACGGAATCTGATGCACTTGGTTGAGGACCTTTTCCTTCGGTTAGAACTTTGTATTGCAAGCCGCTTTCCAGCGTTACAACGCCTTCTTTGTTTTTGTTCTCAGCTAGAAATGCATCACCGATCTTTTTGTTTTCTTCGCCCTGTTTCTGGAGGTTGGCGATCTGCTGTTGCTGCATTTCACGTTGATATTCCGTCAGGATTTGAGCAATCTCTTCGTCGCTCAACAGCTGAGGCTCACCGTTAAAAGCAGTCTTCATTCCGTTTGAGAATTGGTCGAGGTCAATATCACCAAGCTCATTACGCATTCGTTGGCCAAACATCACTCCGAATGCATAGCCGATTTGTGCTTCTTTACTTTCGAATTTGTTTGCAGCGCTCTCTTCTGCGATTGCGACTGACCCAACACTCAATGCGCTCGCAGCGATAAATGGCAAGGCAAGTTTTTTCATGTTCATATCAATAATCCATAGTTCTGTGCCGCCTGACCGACAAGCTCAACCGACTTTCTTATAAGAAGACTCAAAACCTTAAGCCTTTTAAGGCCTTACATCTACATTTCGAACATTAGGACTTGTTAATGGTGGTGGCCGCCAACACCGTGTGCATGACCGTGCGCGAGTTCTTCTTCCGTTGCGTCGCGGATGGAGACGATTTCGATATCAAAGCTTAAGTCTTTGCCCGCAAGAGGGTGATTTGTATCGATGTCGACATTGAACTTTCCTGCCTTGATGACAGTGGCTTGGCGAACGCCTTGCTCAGTATTGATATTTACTGTCATACCTGGCTTCAGTCGAGCGTTCTGTTTTTTGTCGCCCATTAGATGCTTCAGCGGAATGCGTTGAGTCGCGCCTTCTTGGCGTGGGCCATAAGCGTCAGCAGCGTTGATGTCTGCGGTAAACGTATCCCCTTCTTCCTTGCCTTCCATTGCGCTCTCAAGACCCGGGATAATATTACCATGCCCCTGTAAATACGCGACTGGATCGCCATCGCGGGAGTTTTCAATTTCTTGCCCCTCATGGCTTAAACGATAATGGAATTGAACTACGCTATTTTTTGATATCGACATGAATGTTCTCCTTAAAAAAGCGGTATTGTATGTTCTATGTCTGTGGAAGCCTAGAAAGTGGGTATAAGAAAGTGAATTCGCTGGTTTTATCCTTCAACTAATGAGCGCTTTTCGCGATGAGAGCTTATTTGAAACTAGCCAGTTTGGTACTATGCGGCAGAATATAAGTTCGCCCATCATACATGCGAAGGCAGTCGGCGTGGATAAGCTTCAAAAAAATATTGTGGTACGAGTCAGCCTCATAGCGACAGGCTGTTTGTGTGTGGTACTCGGGATTATTGGCTTGTTTGTACCAATGATGCCTGGTGCTGTGTTTTTAATTTTGGCTGCATGGTGCTTCGCTCGATCTTCAGAGCGTTTTCATGACGCTCTTTTGGCTAATCGTTATCTCGGACCACAGATTAGAGCTTGGCAGGGAGGCCTCGGTTTTCAGCGACAGTTAAGAACGAGAATCTTAGTGATAATGTGGTTGAGTATGGCCTTGTCCGTTACATTGGTGGCTAAACTATGGTTTGGTCTCATCATTTTAAGTTGTGGCGTTGCCACGACACTCTTTATTTTAAAACAACCTGTCTACGATTAAGAGCAAGGAACATTCGCGCAATGGCGATTAACTGGTTTCCCGGGCACATGCATAAAGCCCGCAAAGAAATAAAAAAAGTGATGTCAGAGGTCGACGTCGTTATTGAACTATTAGATGCCCGCATTCCGTTTAGTTCATCTAATCCTTTGGTGGGTAACTTGCGTGGTGAGACTCCTGTTATCAAACTATTAAACAAAGCTGATCTTGCTGACCCGAAAACGACTGAAGCATGGCAGGCTCACTTAGAGAAAGATAAGGCGGTTAAAACCCTAGCGCTCTCTGCAACAACAGACAGTAAAGCGAAATTGATTGCGAATCTTTGCCGCAAGCTTGCTCCACAGAAAGTAGACACTGATAAAGGCATAAGCGCCATGATTATGGGCATCCCAAACGTTGGCAAATCGACCTTGATCAATAGTCTGGCAGGTAAAAGTATTGCCAAGGTAGGTAATGAGCCTGCTGTTACAAAGCGACAGCAGAAGATCAAGCTTGATAACGGCATTACGCTTTCGGATACCCCCGGAATTTTGTGGCCGAAGCTTGAGCCCGAAACCTGCGGTTATCGCTTAGCGAGTACTGGAGCAGTAAAAGACACCGCAATGGAATATGAAGACGTTGCGTGGGAGTGTCTCAAAGAACTAAGAATTCTCTATCCGGATGCCATTATGCAGCGTTTCGGTTTGTCGGATGTTGCCACCGATGAATATTCTTTGCTCAAGGAGATTGGCACCAAACGAGGGTGTTTAAAAAGCGGTGGTATTATTGATGAGCATCAGGCCGCAACGATTTTTTTGCAGGACCTTCGTAGTGGAAAGCTTGGTCGTTTGACTCTTGAAACGCCGGAGATGATGGAGGCGGAGATGGCTGAGTTTCGCGCAATGATCCAAGCCAAGCGTGAGCAGGAGGAGCAAGAAAAGCTGGCTAAACAGGAACAAAGGGCTGGGAAATCTTAGTGGGGGAGTAGCTCGCGCGTGAAAACATTTATTAGGCGTCTTGAAATTCTACATTACCTTCAACAACGACATGCTGCGCGTTTGGAGCCGGTTTCGACCGATACGATTATTCAGCACCTTATTGATGGCGAATATGTTGGTGACTCTGAACGAGAACCAAAAAGTTTGCTGCGCTTGATTCAGCGAGATCTTAAATTCCTGCTTGGCGACTATGATGAGGAGGACGACAGCTATTTAAACAATTTTGGCCTAGAGGTGACTCGCGGGCGGGGGAAAACCCAGCTTTGGTCGCTCGACCCTTATCAGCAGGTTAGCTACGACTTTGAGAAAATGCCTGCCTATATGGCATTGGCTCTGACGGTTACGCGAAAGCATTTAAAGCAGGTCTTGCCGAGCTCTACTCAGCAAGAATTAGCGCAGGTGTTTTTTAATGCTGAGAATCGACTTCAGCAAGCGCAGAACAAGTTGAGCGCAAAGCAATACTCTCGCCTTGGTAATGCCGTAGAGTTTTATCAACGTGGTCAGAGCTTACGAAGCCCCGATTTTGATATGACCGTGCTCGATCGCATCTATCAAGCGATCTTGAAAGGTAAGCGTATTCGCTTTAGTTATCAGGGGGGGCAAGGTAAAAGAGATTATGATGTGCATCCGTTTGGGGTCACAATCATGTTGCCGAAGCTGTACCTTGTTGCAGTTAAAGACGATGCGATGAAAGCTGGAAACCAAGAAGACTACCGGAGTTTTTTGGTTCACCGTATCCGGGATCTCGAGGTTTTACCGCTAGCGAATTCGGTTCCTGAGGATTTCCAGTTAAAGGATTATCTAGACTCGGGCAATATGGATGTTGCGATTGATCGAGACCATAGTTTTTACGAATTGGAAGTGGAGCTTTATACCGAAGCCAAGAGCAATTTGTTACGTGATCTGCAAGATAGCCCTTTGAATGAAACGCAAACCTTGGTGGAAGTCTCTACGGGTGTTTGGCGTTTGAGTGCATCCGTAAAAAGAACTGTTCAGTTGCGAACTTGGTTATTAGCTTTGGGTGCGCAGGCAAAAGTATGTGCCCCTAAAGAGATTCGGAACGACTTAGTTTCTTACCTGAGCACCATGCAACAAAACTACTCATAGCTTACATCGGCTCAACAAGTACCAGTCGCATCTGTCGCCCTTCAAAGATTTCGCTGATTGTGTTTCTCGCCGTTTGAATGCTATCTGCTTTTACGCGGAAACGGAATTTAGTGCCTTTCTGTGTGAATGCGTTAACTCGAAACATGTTTCTTCTCCTGCCATTTGATTGGTTTTGTCTTACGACAGGATCAAGAATAAGTATTAAAGCGACATTTTGTGTCTCGTTGTATTGAGAGACTTGTTCTTTTTACTTTAGGAGATGGTCTAGGCTCTTTTTGTACGCTGGCGCAAAGTTCTCCAAAAAATAGACCACTTCCGGCTGGCTATCTTCTTCTAAACGGCGCCTTATCTCCTGCTCTGCATGTTCGAATTCTTTGTTGCCTGCTCGCAACTCTGCTTGGCATTTTAATAAGGCCGAGAGTCTGTCGGCTGCCTTTAACAAACGCTGGTATGTTTTTGGGAGATTGTGCTCAATGAGCACTTGACTAAAATCTGCCTGCATTTCCGTGGGAAGAAGGTCGAGTAGCTCTTGCTCCGCACGCGCCTCAACGCCTTTATAAGCTTCACGCATCGCATCGCTGTGATACTTTACTGGCGTTGGCATATCACCGGTAATCACTTCGGTGGCATCATGATATAGGCCGCACGTCGCAAGGCGATATGGATCTAAAGGGTCTTCGGGGTTCTGGATATTATGAATAACACCCAATACATGGGCCAGCGTACCTACTTCCCAAGAATGTGTCGCTACGTCTTCGGGGATTGCGTTGCGCATAAGGCTCCATCGACGAATCCAGCGTAGTCGACTGATGTAAGCGAAGAAATGACTCATACTTTTAAAACCCTAAGTGACATATGTTGTTCAGGTTGCTTACGATAACAGAGGCTATTCGATAGAAACACAGGATCAGAGAGATGACAGAAGCGATTGCTCAAGAAAACCAACAGCGTTGCCCTTGGTGTGGGGATGATCCCTTGTATCAGGCCTATCATGACAATGTTTGGGGAAGGCCTGTGTATGATGATCTAGAACTGTTTGAAAAGCTCTGCTTAGACGGACAGCAGGCTGGTTTGAGCTGGATAACTATTTTGCGAAAACAAAGCACTTACCAGGAAGCCTATGATAATTTTGACCCTTACAAGATCGTGCAGTATGACCAAGAAAAGTGTGATGCGCTTATCCAGAACCCCGGAATCATCCGCAATCGGTTGAAAATTCAGTCCATTATCAAGAACGCAAAGGGATTTATTGCGTTTGCCGAACGGGAAGAGAGTTTTAGTGGGTTTCTCTGGGGTTTTGTCGACGGGGCGCCGGTTCAAAACAGCTACCGTAGTATGGCTGATGTCCCGACAGAGACGGATGCGTCACGAGCCATGTCTAAAGCGTTAAAAAAGCGTGGTTTTACCTTCGTTGGCCCAACTATCTGCTACGCTTTCATGCAAGCTGTCGGCATGGTGAACGATCACCTCACGAGTTGCCCGCAATGGGAGGCTTGCCGATAACAAGTTTCAAGTACTGGTTGATTAAAGGAACGATTGAAACGAATTGGTGAAGCAAATGGACAAGAACATCGAAAACGTTTTGCACTTTTGGTTTGAAGAGCTTGAGCCCCGTCAGCATTGGGTGAAAGATGCGACTTTAGACGAGAATATAGCGGCGCGTTTTGGCGCTCTGCATGATCAGGCCAAAAATGGTGCGCTTGATTCTTGGCGCTCCACGGCTAAGGGGCGGCTCGCTGAAATCATTATTCTTGATCAGTTTTCGAGAAATATTTACCGTGATGAGTCTGAGAGCTTTGCGTGCGATCCGATTGCACGAAGGCTTAGTATTGAAGCGATTCAATCGGGTGCAGATAAAGAGCTGTCTGTTGATCAGAGGGCATTTCTTTATATGCCATTGATGCACAGTGAGGGCAAAGAAGACCATCAGCTCGCGCTGAAAGTATTCGATCAGCCCGGATTGGAGAACAGCCTTGATTTTGAACGTCGTCATTGGCGAATTATCGAACGCTTTGGCCGCTACCCCCATCGTAACGATTTGCTCGGTCGAGTATCCTCGCCAGAAGAGCAACGTTTTTTAACGGAACCGGGTTCGCGCTTCTAAAGGCGTTAATCGATCTCTAAAATTTTGTGCAATTGCAATGTGAGTCGCCATTTAGGGTTTGCAAGGCAATAATCTAGGGCGCGTTGGGTGTTCATTCGTTTTACACCATCGACCCCTTGTTCTGGAGGGATTGGACTTGCTTTTGGACTTAGAAAGAAATGCGCGCAATCGAAGTTGCTGAATCGCTCGGGCATAGCGGCTTCTTGTGGATAGACCAGTTTTAGCTCATCTGCGCGCTCAAGGACCAGTTTCGAATCGGCCTTGGGGCTGATACAAATCCAATCTATTCCATTCGGTGCTCTCAGAGTGCCATTTGTCTCAACGGCCACTTCAAAATCAAGTTGATGCATTTGCTCGACAAGAGCCTCATCGAGTTGCAGCATCGGCTCTCCGCCGGTAAACACCACATAGGGAGAGCCTTCTTTACCGTGAGGCCAAAGTTGAGCGATAGCCTTGCCTAGATCAAGCGCTGTTTCAAAAACGCCTCCGTTCTGGCCATCGGTTCCGAGAATTTCGGTATCACAGAAATTGCATACGGCATCTGCACGGCTATCTTCTCGACCATTCCAAAGATTACATTTGCTAAATCGACAAAATACCGATGCTCGTCCTGCACGAGCGCCCTCGCCTTGGAGACTGTAAAACATTTCTTTCACTTTGTAGCTCAAGGCATACCTCTGTAATTCTGGATGTTATTCGCCAACAATCTGGCTCAGTGCTTCGTTGCGCTCTTGCATCATGTTTGCGGCTTGTTGCGCGTTTTCCATGACATTACTCAAATTATCTAAGCTAGGTTCAGTGTCGGTAAATCTCGGTGGACTCGATTGTGATTTGCTCTTACTAGCCGCGTTAACCATTGTGCTATCGATGACGGCTTGGTCCATCCCCGAAATCGTCGAAAGGGCGTTTGGATCGAGTTCGGCCTTTTCGCTATCGACCTCAGGAGCTTGATCGCTGAAATGCCATTGACCTTGTTCATCCTGCCACCTGTAGTATGTCACTTTGCCATCCGTGCTTTCAGGATTGGCTGATTGGATGAGATTCAACGGACTCTGCGTTGAACTGCCGCTTAGGGATGGTTGATCACGATCTTCGGTGGTCAATTTAGCTTTGCTCGAAGAGAATGCGCTGATCACTTTCTCGGGGATCTTGCTTAGCTCTAGAAATGCGCCACCGCTGCGGTAGTCTGCATAAAACGGCAAACTAAGTGCTGCACCCAAAATCACTAAAGAAGATAAACGGTAAACCCACTTCATTGGCTTGCCTCTAACATGAGGTTAATCAACGCACTATCCCAACTGATTTGTGAATAAGACTTCAAATTCGTCTTAAGTGTAGCTGCTTTGTCGTTATCAGCCGCTTCTGTTTGGCGCGTGATTGTATCGCGAATTTGGCAGAGTGCTTCTTGATAACATTTTTCCGACTCTAGCTCTGCTGTCAACAAGGCTTGCTTCAGTTGCGGACGATGTTGATTGGCCATGCGGAGCACTCTGATCGGCTTGATCGTTTGATCTAACCATTGGCCTTGCACATGTGTGATTTTGCTTTCTGAGTCGTCAAGAACAAGACCCAAGGTTGAGATCCACAAAAGGAACAGGCATAAATTTATATCCAGATCATCGCGCTCTTGAAGCGCTAAAAGCTGACAGCGAAGCGCTTCGTTTTGCCAGACGTGCAGAGAAAACGCCCAAAACCCCGCTGTTGTATCACTCATTATGCTGAATCCATTATAAAGCGCTGTGCTTTGATTGATGTAATCCGCATTATCCGATAACTTGCGCGACGAGTTCCAGAGATGAAAGCCATAGCATGCTTAAAATTTTAGAGATGTCACTTCGCCGAGGTCCCGAGCCTCTGTTGGAAGAAGTAAACGCCAATATCGCCGATGGCCAGCGTGTTGCAATCGTTGGTGCTAACGGAGCAGGCAAAACTACGTTGTTTAAGCTATTGCTCGGCGAGCTCACAACGGATGCCGGTAGTTTCATGCTGCCTGGTAATTGTCGTATCGCACATATGGCTCAAGAAGTTGCGAGTTCACAGCGCACAGCTCTGGATTATGTGATGGATGGTCATGAAGTATTTAGAAGTCTCGAAGCGTCGCTTCACCAAGCCGAACTTGCCGAAGATGATGCTGCACTCGCTCGGCTTCATGGTGAGCTTGAAACGATCCATGCTTACAATATTCCTGTGGAAGCAAAAAAACTCCTTCATGGCTTGGGATTCTCCGAGCACGAGCTCGACCAAAGTGTGGCCAGTTTTTCCGGCGGTTGGCGTATACGTTTGAATTTGGCACAAGCACTGATGTGTCCTTCAGACTTGCTGTTGCTTGATGAGCCAACCAACCACCTTGATTTGGATGCAATGCTCTGGCTTGAGGCATGGTTGAAACAATATCGAGGTACCTTGCTCTTTATTTCGCATGACCGAGATTTTATTGATGCCGTAGCAACGAGTATTTTGCATTTTGAGCATCGTAAGTTGCATCAATACACAGGTAGCTACTCTGATTTTGAGCGTCAGCGTGCTGAAAAGCTTGCACTCCAGCAAGCTCAGTTCCAAAAGCAGCAACAGCGAATTTCTGAGATTCAGTCCTTTGTTAACCGGTTTAGAGCGAAAGCAACCAAAGCGAAACAGGCACAAAGTCGTTTAAAAGAACTGGAAAGAATGGAATTGATTGCGCCGGCGCATGTGGATTCACCTTTCAAGTTCGAGTTTCCTGAGTCGAATAAACAATCGAGCCCGCTGCTTAGCCTGTCCCAAGCAAATCTTGGCTACGATGCTTCTTGTCCAATTATCGAAGACTTTTCCTGCACCATTTTACCGGGCCAAAGAATTGGTTTGCTTGGCCCCAACGGCGCAGGTAAATCTACGCTAATTAAATCTCTGGTCGGTGATCAAAACTTACTGGAGGGTGATAGAAGTTGCGGAGAACATTTGCATATCGGCTATTTTGCTCAGCATCAGCTTGAAGCGTTAGATTCTAGCGCGAGCCCTCTGTTGCATCTTCAGCGCTGTCGACCGAGTGCCACAGATCAAGAAATCCGTAACTTTCTCGGCGGTTTTAACTTTCGAGGTGATGACGCCACAGGCACCATCGAAAAGTTCTCTGGAGGCGAAAAAGCGCGACTAGCGCTTGCGATCATTGCTTGGCATAAGCCAAATCTGCTCTTGTTAGATGAGCCTACCAACCATCTCGATCTGGAAATGCGACTCGCTCTAACCATCGCCCTTCAGGCCTTTTCAGGAGCCATCATTGTGGTCTCTCACGACCGGCACCTATTAAAAAATACGGTTGATGATTTCTGGCTCGTCGCAGGTGGAAGCGTCGAACCATTCGAAGGAGACTTGCTGGACTATGAGCGGTGGTTGGCGGAGTTCCAAAAGCAGTCACTGGTCAAAAACGATTCTGAAAGCATGCTAGATGAAACCGCAAAGATCGGAGAAACAAGTGAACAGCGCAAGGAGCGGAAGCGCGTCGAAGCCGAGCGAAGAAAACAACTTAGCCCGATGAGAAAAGAGCTCGCGAAAATTGAGGCGAATGTTGAGCAGGCACAAGCGTCATTGAATCTTATTGAGCAAGAGTTAGCGGCCCCAGAGATCTACGAAGATAAAAACAAAGCGAAGTTAAAGCACTTGTTAGCGGATCAGGCGGCACTAAAATCAGATTTGGAGGCTTCTGAATTGCTTTGGTTCGAGTTACATGAGCAGATCGACCAGATTGAGTCGAGTGTTTTATAAGAGTTTGCATTCCTATAACAAAACCTACATTGAGCCTTAGCTCGACCCTGACATACTAAAGAAGATGTTAGCAGTAAGAACGTCAAGATCTCATGATGGGAAGATTCTTGGACGTTTGATAAAACACGGCTTTTAGTATTTCACAGGTTTCAAACATTTAATGATGAACGCAATGCCTCTTGAAGGCGCTGATCAAAGTGGTTTAGTTTCGGCAAAACTTGTTGTCGATCTACTTTGCTTTCTGACTGCGCCCTTACTGCTGTTCTATGGCGCTCGATCATATTTTAATGGTTTTGAAGCCTATGGCTTGAGCCTGTACGCGTTTTCTGCAGCAGTTGTGACGAGTTTTTTTGCCTATAAGTTTTTTGGGCATTGGCGTGCACATCGCAATTTCTTAGTTTTTACCTTCACCATTTTCTATTTCTACCTGCTTATCTCTGGCGGTGAGAGCGGCACGGGCATCTTTTGGTTATACGCTTACCCTCTTCTCGTATTTTCTGTGTTGGGTTTGCGTGCAGGGGCATTGGTTATGTCCGCTATGATGTCGGCTACAGTGTGCATCTTGACGATTCCAGGCTGGTTGCAACTAGATCTTATCTATAGCGCCAGTACCAAGCTTAGATTCATTGGGTCGATGTTATTCGTCACAATCATGGCATATACAATGGAGAGAGCGCGTGTTTCTGCTGCGATTGCACATGCGCGGTTGAGCCGTGCGCTTGAGGATCTAGCTCGTACAGATGAATTGACCGGTTTACTGAATCGTCGTGGAATGTCAGAACGCATAGATGCGGAGTTAGCGCGAACGGTCCGCGATAATCAAGAAATGAGCGTTGTTATTTGCGACGTGGATTTTTTTAAGAAGATTAATGATCGATATGGCCATGATGTTGGCGACGAAGTGCTTGTTAGTCTTGCTGACAAGCTCAAAGAAACGGTTCGGGGTAGCGACAGTGTTGGCCGGTGGGGCGGAGAGGAGTTCATTGTCCTTTTGCCGAATACTTGTATCGAGCAAGCATTTGTTTTGATTGAGCGAATTAGACAGTCGATCGCTGCTGAAGCATTCAGATTAGGTCAACGTTCGCTTGATATATCTATCAGTTGTGGTCTTTCGTCGACCAAGTTTTCTACTGAATATTCTGGCTTGTTAAAAGCGGCAGATATCAGTTTATACGAAGCAAAGAACGAGGGACGTAACTGTACCCGCCCTCAAGTTCTAAAGGCCTCTTAAGCCCTCTCCTATTTTAACTTACTCACTTTCACACTTTGCGCTTTAGTGGTTCTGCATCAAATTTGACGCTTTTCCATCCATGTTTGAGAAAGTTCCGTATATTTTGATGATCATTCTCGTCAGGGTGTTCAAGAACATCGCGACGATAGTATTGTCCAAACAGATAAGGAGTTAGTTCCGCACTCACTCCGTGTAATTTAGCAAAGGCAAGGGCTTTGCAAGAGCCGAGATTTTCGCCGCACTGGTTTGTTTGTTGGCCAACACTAAATTCGACAGGTTGAAAGATATAGTTTTGCTCTATCACGCTCATCACATCGTTAAATTCAATGTCTGATGGATTTGTATTGAGTTGCTCAAGGAGGTCTTGTTCTGTCATCTTGTATCCTAAAAATCGACTTAAAATTGGAAGGTTTATTGTTGGTGATCAGCTTATCAGAAGCACAGAGCGAGCAGGAGCATAATTCGTGACGGGCGCCCCCAAATTAGTTGTCAGCTTTCCCGAAAGTCTTTCCAATATTCGGCAGGAAGAGTTGGATGCTTTGGTCGATGATGATCACCCTTTTTTGAACTACGGTTTTCTGCAAGCTTTAGAGCAATCGGACTGTGTTTGCCGGACGACTGGTTGGCAGCCCCATCACTTTGCGCTGCGAACAGAATCAGGCGATTTAGTTGCTTTTGCGCCGTTCTATCTCAAATATCATTCGTATGGCGAATACGTCTTTGATTGGTCTTGGGCTGAGGCTTATGCAAAGCATGGCTTAGATTACTATCCAAAATTGGTCAGCAGTATTCCCTTTACGCCTACGACTTCCTCGCGACTTTTACTAGATTCAGAGCTAGGTATAGATACGGCTTGCTATGAGCTGTTTCGCCAAGCCGTTGAGCAGCACTGTGCAAAGCAGCAACTGAGCTCGGCTCATGTCTTGTTCCCTAGTCAAACCGAAGACGCTAGAGTGCTGTATCAAGGATGGATGAAACGAGAGGGAGTGCAATATCACTGGTTTAACAAAGCGTATGCCGACTTTGATGATTTTCTTAGCAGCTTGAATGCAAATAAGCGTAAGAATATTCGCAAGGAACGAAAGCGTCTGCTGTCGGAAGGCTTGCAGTATTATTGGCGCTCAGCATTGGAGCTAAGCCAGCTTGAAAGAGAATGTTTTTTCTCATGTTACAAGCGGACGTACAATGTTCGTGGCCAGATGCCGTACTTGAACGAAACATTCTTTGATCTGATCTTTAAACGTCTTGGTGAACAGTGTTTACTTTTATTTGCAAACGATGGCGCTGGACGCCCCATTGCTAGTGCGCTCTATCTTCAAGGTAAAAATACGCTTTACGGACGGTATTGGGGAGCACTAGAGGATGTTCCGTGTTTGCACTTCGAGCTTTGTTACTACGCTGGGATTGAGCGCTGTATTGAACTTGGTTTAAACCGCTTTGATGCCGGCGCACAAGGCGAACACAAGCTTTTGAGAGGTTTTGAGCCGGTGGCGACTCAGTCATTTCACTATATCAGGCATCCTGAATTTCGAGGTGCTATTGATCAATTTCTATCAAGCGAACGAGAGTATATTGAGCAATACCGCGAAGACGCAAAGTCCTGGCTACCATATAAACTGCATGCTTGAGAAAGAGAATGAGAGAGAGGTCGCGCAAAGGGCTTTACTTGAATATTAAATAGCATTAGAATTCGCGCCCCTGAACAAACTGCGTGAAAAATCACCAGGTCTCGCTGGCAAACGTAGTTGGAACAAATTTTAAACGAATAATGGTAATTTTTAATGCCTTCAGTAAAAGTTAAAGAAAACGAGCCGTTTGATATCGCTCTTCGTCGCTTCAAGCGTTCTTGTGAGAAAGCTGGTGTATTGTCTGAAGTACGCCGTCGTGAGCACTACGAGAAGCCTACAACGGTTCGTAAGCGCAAAGCAGCAGCAGCGGTTAAGCGCCACGCTAAGAAAGTTCAGCGTGAGCAGCGTCGTTTCGAGCGTTTGTACTAAGCGAATAAAGATATTATGTCTGACGCAGGTCTGAAAGCCAGCATCACCTCGGCGATGAAAGAAGCCATGCGCGCCAAAGAAAAGGAGCGCTTGGCAACGATTCGACTCATCTTGGCCGACTTTAAACGAATAGAAGTTGATGAGCGCATCGAACTTGATGACGCACGTTGCCTAGCTATCTTAGATAAGATGTTGAAGCAGCGAAAAGATTCTATTACGCAGTATCGTGATGCTGGACGTGAAGACCTGGCTGAGATTGAAGAGTGTGAAGTGGAGGTTATTCAGACCTTCCTTCCAAAAGCTCTGTCGGAAGACGAGATAGAAGCGCTAATTGGTTCTGCGATGTCAGAAACCGGTGCGGAGTCGGTCCGAGACATGGGCAAAGTGATGGCTGTTCTAAAACCGCAACTACAGGG
Source organism: Oleiphilus sp. HI0079 (assembly GCF_001635105.1). Taxonomy (NCBI): domain Bacteria; kingdom Pseudomonadati; phylum Pseudomonadota; class Gammaproteobacteria; order Oceanospirillales; family Oleiphilaceae; genus Oleiphilus; species Oleiphilus sp. HI0079. The sequence goes on along the minus strand of NZ_LWFT01001116.1, from coordinate 9,866 downwards.
TCGTGCTGATGTCGGCGCAGTGAGCGGTATGGTAAAAAAACGCCTCGCGAGTTAATCTGCTACCGCTAAACGCGACCCTTGCCTGAGTTTTGGCAGTTCAATCTAGCGGACGTTCACAATGTCAGGACAAATCCCCCAGAGTTTTATTGAAGACCTTCGCGATCGTCTCTCCATCGTGGATGTGATTTCGACGCGTGTCCAACTAAAAAAAGCGGGTTCGACCTATAAAGCCTGCTGTCCGTTTCATAACGAAAATACCCCTTCCTTTAACGTAAATCGTCAAAAAGGCTTCTATCACTGTTTTGGCTGTGGTGCGAGCGGTGATGCTATCTCGTTTCTGCGTGAGCACGATAACCTCAGCTTTGTTGAAGCAATCGAAGAGTTGGCAAAAATAGCTGGTTTAGAAGTACCACGTGATGAACGGTTGAAGCAGGTCTACGATGAGAGTCGCCAATATTACGAGGCGATAGCGAAAGCCGACGCTCAGTATCGTGAAGCCTTACATAGCCACCCGACTAATTCTGGCGTTAAAAAATATATTGCGCAACGAGGCCTTAGCGATGAAATTATCGAGCGTTTCGGGATTGGTTATGCGCCTCCGGAGCGTGACTTTATCGGTGGGTCATTTCAATCTAATCTTTTGGTGAAGCTAGTCGAAATGAAGCTGGTGTCACAGAAGTATGAACGCCCTTTTGACTTATTTCAGAATCGCTTGATGTTTCCGATTCGCAATATGCGAGGAAAGACCGTGGGTTTTGGTGGGCGGACTCTCGGGGACGATAAGGCGAAGTACATTAATTCTCCGGAGTCGAGAGTCTTTCATAAAAGCAGCGAGATCTATGGACTCTACGAAGCTTCGAGAGCCTTACGCACCATTGAGCGACTCATGGTTGTTGAAGGCTATATGGATGTGGTTTCTTTGGCGCAACATGGGATTGATTATGCTGTCGCTACGCTTGGGACAGCCACGAATGAGGAAAATCTTGGGCAGCTACTCAAACGCTGTCAAAACCTAGTGTTCTGTTTTGACGGAGACGCAGCAGGATTGAGGGCGGCTGAAAAGGCGATGGATAATCTTCTTCCTATGTATCAAAACGGAATGCAGTTTAGTTTCCTTATTTTACCTCAAGGAGAAGATCCGGATACGTTGGTCCGAGAGGAAGGCCGAGAGAAATTTGAGGCCAGAGTGAAGCGTGCGATGCCATTATCTGAGTTCTTTTTCAATGTTCAGGTGCGGGGTTTAAATCTTGAGCTTCCTGAAGATCGTGGAGTGCTTCGCAATCGTGCCCAGGCTGTGCTCGATACAATTCCGAAGAGTGCGCTTAAATCTGGTCTTTGGGAGAGGCTGATCGAGCTAACTAGTAGTAGGAAAAAAGTCCAGTCACAGCGTGCCATAGCGCGAGATACTAGCGATATAAAGGTGATCAAGACCAAAGAAGTGGCGATCTGCCTCGGGCTCTATTTCTCCCCCATTAAAGCGCAGGAGTTAGTTGATCTTAACATGCGCTTTGATTCCGAAATTACAGGACAGTTTCTAGATTTCATCCTGTCTAACAGCATCTCCAGCCAGGAAGATCTGCTTTATGCGCTTGCCACCGATCAGCAAGGGTATCGAGAGAGGTTCTTTTATTTGTTTTCCAATTTGGAAAACGTTCCGGAGCCGGATATTGCGATAGAGGAGCTGGATTTCGTTATTAAACGAGCCGGTGATCAAAAAAAACGTGATGATATGCTGCGAGCAGCTAAACTAAATACATCACCAGATCAGCTAACCGACGAAGAACGAAGCAAGGCTCAGGCAATAACCACGCGAACTTCGTAACTCCAACAATTGTTAATAAGCTTGATTTCTATGATATCGATCCCATATTAGCTTTGTGGGTCGATTATATTTCCGTATAATGGCCGACTATTTTTTAATCGGCCACCAGACAATAGGGTGAACATGCCAAGCAATTCACGACAGTCACGTTTGAAAGACCTCATCGCTCGCGGTAAAGAGCAGGGGTATTTGACTTACTCCGAAGTAAACGACCACTTACCCGAAGATATCGCTGATCCAGATCAGGTCGAAGATATTATTCGCATGATCAACGACATGGGTATCCAAGTTGTAGAGGCAGCACCAGACTCTGACTCACTACTAATGTCCGATGGCGACTCAACAGACGAGGTTGCGGCGGCTGAAGCGGCGGCGGCACTTGCGGCCGTAGAGACCGAAGCTGGTCGCACCACTGACCCTGTTCGTATGTACATGCGGGAAATGGGCACCGTTGAACTACTTACTCGCGATGGTGAGATTCGAATCGCCAAACGTATTGAAGAGGGCTTACGCGATGTAATGGCATCGTTAGCACATTTTCCAGGTGCAGTAGCGTCAATTCTTGCGATGTATGATCGAATCGTCGAAGAAGAGGGGCGTCTTACAGATGTTCTAACAGGTTACTTAGATCCAGAAGCTGAAGCGAATATTCCCGTTCCGGTTAACCCCACGACAGTGAATAAAGATGATAAAGCTGACAAGGACGACGAGGAAGAAGAAGAGACAGATAACGGACCGGATCCAGAAGAAGCGCGTGAGCGTTTTGATGCGATTCGTAAGCAGCTCGACAAGGCATTGCGCGTTGAGAGCAAGCATGGTCGAGCAAGCAAAGAGACCATTAAAGAACTAAATGAGTTGGGCGAGCTATTTGCGCCGCTTAAACTGAATGCAAAGCAGTTCGATTTGTTGGTCAATACCGTACGATCAGCCAATGACGTAGTTCGAGTGAATGAGCGAACCGTGATGACGATTTGTTCTCGCGAATGCGGCATGGATCGGAAAGAGTTTATCAAGCGCTTCCCAAGCAACGAGGCAAATCTTGATTGGGTCGACGGTCTAGTTGAAGAACAGCATCCATGTGCTGCGAAGCTTGATCTATACCATGATGAAATCATTCGAGCGCAACGTAAAATTGCTGTGATCGCAGAAGAAGTTGGTTTAACCGTAGCACAGTTAAAAGATGTGAATCGCCGTATCTCAATTGGTGAAGCGAAAGCGCGTCGTGCTAAGAAAGAAATGGTTGAAGCCAACCTTCGTCTCGTAATTTCGATTGCGAAGAAGTACACGAATCGCGGTTTGCAATTTCTTGACTTGATTCAGGAAGGCAACATCGGTTTGATGAAAGCGGTAGACAAGTTTGAATACCGTCGAGGGTATAAATTCTCGACCTATGCAACTTGGTGGATTCGTCAGGCGATTACTCGCTCTATTGCAGACCAAGCGCGCACTATTCGTATCCCCGTTCACATGATCGAAACAATCAACAAGCTGAACCGTATCTCTCGTCAAATGCTACAGGAAATGGGTCGCGAACCTACGCCTGAGGAATTGGGTGAGCGTATGGATATGCCGGAAGATAAAGTACGTAAAGTGCTTAAGATCGCGAAAGAGCCTATCTCTATGGAGACGCCGATTGGCGACGATGAAGATTCGCACCTTGGCGATTTTATTGAAGATACTATGGCAGAGTCTCCCGTTGACACGGCGACTGGCGAAGGCTTGAAAGAAGCGACTCGCAGCGTGCTTTCAGGGCTAACAGCAAGAGAAGCTAAAGTGCTAAGAATGCGCTTTGGAATTGAGATGAATACCGATCATACTTTGGAAGAGGTGGGTAAGCAGTTTGATGTTACACGAGAGCGTATCCGTCAGATTGAGGCGAAAGCGCTTCGTAAGCTTCGTCACCCAACCCGTTCCGATCATCTTAGAAGCTTTATTGACGAATAATCGTCTAGCAAAGTTAAAAAGGGCGCATTATAATGCGCCCTTCTTTTTGGAGCGTTCTGCTTCGGTCTGTTGTTGGCGCGGACTATAAACTAAGACCATAGTGTGCCCCTTTAGCTCAGTTGGGTGAAGCGAGCGCTTTTAACGAAGTACTGCTTCGTGCGAGTGGAACGACTCAAATTTGTAATTTGAGGCCGGGCTAGAGCACCCGAGCAACCCGCAGGGGTGCCAAGTCTGATTTGGTAAAGACTTTAAACTAAGGCCAAAAGTGTGCCCCTTTAGCTCAGTTGGTTAGAGCACCCGACTCATAATCGGTAGGTCCCCTGTTCAAGTCAGGGAAGGGGCACCATTTTTCTTCTTAATCCATCAAGTATCTCTTTTTTTCATTCCTCCCACTCTATGCGATCGATCGCGGTGCGTGCTTCCGCAATCCTGCAGTTAGTTAGTGATATGAGCTGTGTGACGGTGATTGGCCAATGCTTCTGCGCAATCGTCTGAATCTCCGTAAGGCTAAGCGCCGGGAGATGTGCTGAAAGTGATTTCTCTATCCAAAGCCAGGTTTCCTCGCCAGAAGATTCCATCGCATTACGCAGATGGATCGCTTGCTCACTCGTAACATTGAGAATCCAATTCCGAGAACGCCCTTTGCGCTCAAGTTGCGCCCCTGATGCTCTAATAAGTGTTTTCAGAGTTTGGGTGTGGTTTGTTCTGCGGACAAAACTGTTTAATGAAATAGAGATCTGTTGATGCACTGAGTTGGCTTGTGCTGTATGTCGGTCTGGGTTGTTTTTTTGATTGTACGCTTAATTAGCACAAGGTGGCTATCCTACAATACCGACACAGTGACTACCTGAGAGTAATCGCTTTCCAGTCCATCCGTATCGACAACCGTTACCGCGAAGCGGTATTCACCGTCTTCTAGCCCAGTAATATCGAACTCAGTTTCAAGCCCATCAACGACATGAACTGCACCGACATCACCGTTTCCATCGAGTTGGTATACTCTGAAGTTTTCGATTTCATAGACTTCCAGCTCAGAGCCATCGGTACGCTCTAACGGATAATCCCACGAAAGATGAATGGTTGAGCCGTCATCGGCATTCAGTGCGCTATTTGAGCCACTTTGCTGCCCCTGCGTGTTGGCAATATTCTGTTCTGCCACTACTTCACTACTGTCTACTTGGCTTTGGCCGCCCCCGCCGCAACCGACGAGGATCATAGGTGAGAAGCTAAGAATCGACGTAAGAATTGCATTTCTGATTTTGCTCTGAATGCGAAGCGTTTTTCGGATATGCCGCTTTGATATCCAGCCTTTTTTTACCAGTATTTCACCGAGTTGCAGACTACTCGTTTTTTGTTCCTGGATGGCCGACAGTAGTTGCTCTTCGGTTATCAAACCGCGTTCTACGAGCAGGTCTCCAAGCCGTGTTTTTTGTCTCTGATTGGAACTCATTTTTAACAACCTAACAAATGGCACTGCTAAAGGTTAGTCCTATTTTGCCATTCATCAATACAAAACGAAAAAATTGCACTGCTTTGTCGCCTGGTTGAATCCAACCTTTTCTTGGTTAATCTGAAGCATTACCAGACGCATAAAAAAGAAGTAACGACAGGCATTCGGCTCTTATCTGAGCAACAGGATTTAAGCCTTATTCCCTCAAAAATAAGCTGACACACCTGCTTTGATCACTGCCTCGAGGATGAAGTTCGAGGCTCGGCGAAACTGAGAGGAATTTCCCAGAGGTCGGAGCTGTCATTGGGTGTTATGAATATTCACTTTATGGCTGAAGAGATGGGTATCGAAAAACCGAATTATCAGGATGATGCGCAGTGATTGAGCTTATCCTTGCAAAGAGGAATTTTTGTAGGGGAAATGTTAACTCAGCGACTGCGCATGAAATAAATGACACCCACCGATGAAGAAGGCAGGCACGCTGTTGCTTGATGACATGATGCTCTAGATGAGGCTACTAAACTTCAGTAAGTTGCTTTAGGGATGGTTTATGCAGTAGCCGTGCTCTATTAGCCACTTCCAGCCTTGCTCTTCGGTTTCAACATAAACCTGTTGCGGCTTGTCATCCAGCTCTTGTAACAATCGCTCGCGAGCATTTTTCTTCAAGCCGCTTTTTCCAACTACTGCGACCTCCACCTTGTGATCTTGCTTAAGTAACCAAGTTTGTAAGTTAAGCAGTAATGGAATCATCTCTTCGGTATAGAGCTCCCATTCTCGATAGTCCATTAAGCTCGCCCATGGGCCATCCATCTCGTGAACGAGAGGCACAAGAATATTCGTCGCCGCGTTCATACTAGCAGGGTCTAGTGAGCCGAATACTTTCGCATGGAGCACTCGCTCATGAACCGACATATCAAAACGGCCATAAGTATCACTTGAGGAGTGATGTTTCGTCATCTTCTCTCCGCGTAGAGACCATTAAAAGGCGTGAATTCGAACTATACCGCATCTGCACACACCACTTTATTGCGGCCACGCTTTTTAGCCAGATACAACGCTTTGTCTGCTTGTGCGTAGAGGTCTTCTCTATCTTGCGATGAGGTGTATTCAGCTAGACCTGTGCTTGCTGTTAAAGTGATACGGTGGGATTTCCATGGTATTGACGCATTTGCAATACTAAGGCGTAGTCGCTCAAGTATTTCTTGAGCTTCCACAATGGCCGTATTGGGCAAAAGAATTACAAGCTCCTCGCCACCTACGCGACACACTATATCAGCCGCTCTAATTGATTCATCAATCAGTTTGGCGAGGTGAGATAACACCTGATCCCCGCATTCGTGGCCATAGGTGTCATTGACGACCTTGAATCGATCAAGGTCGACCAGAGCAAGACACAAAGGTGTTTTTTCGCGATCTGCTCTGCTGAATTCTTGCTCCAAACGCACATCGAAGTACATTCTATTGGGTAATCCCGTTAAGGCGTCGGTATGTGCCGCACTGATAAGTTGCCTTTCGATACTATGTCGCAGGCCGACGACGACATGCAGACCTGCAATGGAGGATATCCCCGCAAAGATGAGTAATACGGTATCAAAATGATAACTCGGTGAGCCAATATCAACATGCTCGATAAAGTAAAGGACACTGAGGTAGGTGTAGGAAAATAGCGATACGATCAGCGCTTTTCGAAAAGGGAAAAAAAGATAGGCGACGAGCAGCGGAGTAATAAAGAAGAGCACGATAAGTTCGTTGCCAAGGGAGTCTAGCGTCACTACGCTCATCAACACCATATCGATGCTGTAAATAATGACGCCAATGATCTTTCGGTAGCCGTTTAGATAAACATAGGCAAAGACGGCGAGCAGTAAAAAAGTGCTGATAAACTGAATGTAAGATGTCAAATCCCAACCATTGGTGGCACGTGCGATGGCCACAGGAATGGTTGCCAAGATAATCAAAAAAACGCAGGCTAGCGCTACGTTTCGCCTTATTCGATCAAGATGCCGGTCAAAATAATCGATATTAGTATCAACGTTGTGTTTCATTAAATTCCTTGAAAATTCGCCGGCAAGCTTACCAAGACACACGGATCATTGCGGTACTGATCTTTACAGTATAGAGATCTAATGGGTGATGTTACAGCGCTTGCTTGGGAATCTCGCGGGTTACTTTACTCAGATCAAGAGATAGGGATATCTCGCCCTGATGCCCGCAGGTTTATCCGTATTCGCGAAGTTTACTTTCACAACTATAATTGATTCAGTTTTGCTACGTCACTTTATCTCAATGAGGGCATTATGTTGGAAGGATTTCGCGTCTTTTTTTTCGTTATCTTATTGCTCTTCCCGATTCTGGTAGCAGCACAAAGTAATGAGCGCGACGCTACCGGTGCGCTGACGGTTCTGACAGAGCATTGGCCGCCTTTCAACTATATCGTCGATGGCAAAATAACCGGTTTTGGAACGGAGGTTGTGGAAGCAACTCTGAATAACGCGGGAATCAAGTACCAACTTCGCTCTGGAGTCTGGAAGGGGGTCTATGACTGGGCCTTGAAAGAAGACAATGTCTTGATTTACACAATCTCTCGAACAGCCATTCGCGAAGATCTGTTTGAATGGATAGGGCCGTTTGCCGACCGACAACAGAATTTTATTAAACTCAAATCGCGTGCTGACATTGAGGTAAGGTCTTTGGAAGATGCCAAGCGGTATCGCCTAGGGTTGCAAGAGGAGGATGCGATAGCACAAGACTTGTTTTCTTGGGGGTTTGATCGACAAAGTGAAAACCTTGTATTGGTAAACAAACGTGTTTTGCTTTTTAGAATGCTCTTTGCCGGCAGGATCGATTTAATCACCGGGCATGATATTACGGTCAAATATCAGCTTGAGCTGGAAGGCCTGCCCTATTCCGAAATAGAGTATGTCTACCCCATAAACGTTGAGGGGGCCTATTACATGGCGCTCAAAAAGGGTTCTGATCCTGAGTTATTGAGACGTTTGCGAGATAGCTTTTCGGCGCTAGAGCAAAGTGGGGAACTCAAGATTTTGAAAGCGAAGTACAGATAATTGGGGCTGATATCGACAAAGGTTTTGGCTCACTGTCTGCGCTTGATCATTCATTTTAGACAAATAAAACGGCTAGCTGGGAAGGCTCCTATGATCATAAAAACGGTACTGAGTCTAATCCTAGTGTCCTGCATTAGTACCTCGATCGCATCAGAGACAGTCGATGTTTTGTCGATGGACTATCCGCCTCCCGAGCATCAAGAAGAGTTCGAATTCATTAAATTGTCGGATGAAACCGTAAAGTTGGGATTTATTCGAGCGCGACAGGCCGGTGCCTTTGTATGGAAAGACTTGTCAGAGCTTAAGGGAAAGTCGTCCGCGATATTGCGACCGAGCCGAAGTGGGAGAGTGCATGAGATGGCCGTTGATGCTGGCATGGAGGTTGTTTATGTCGATTCCATTAGGCAAGGCTTGATGATGTTGAAAAAGGGCCGTGTTGACTATGCCTTTGGCGACAACAACACACTCGCTAGACTGTCAGAAAGCGCCGACATGAATAAAGATGATTACCAATTTTCCGAAACGAGTCTTTTCGAGACCACTGTTGGCATCACTGTACGAAAGTCCTGCAAAGAAGACCTTTTTGCTCCCGCAGAGCTGTAAGTAAGCCTGCCGATTTTTCACTCTGCTTTATTGGAACGTCGAATTCTTCAGCAATGTGCCTTACTGTCGCATTTCTATGCTCTTTGGCTCGGGTTCGTCGAATCCCGCACAGGCGGTTTGGAAGCGAATGTGTTTGCCTCTGTTATTGGTATTGTGTGGAACTATAACGTTATGTCGATTCTGGTCTAAACTTAAATAAACTCTCTTAGAACATAAACGCTAAGAATCTAATCTAAATGCCCTTCTAAGGCTCGATAAATGAATGTTTTAATCGTCGAAGACAGTCGCTCCCTAAGAATAACAATTCAAGCCTGCGTAGAGGATTTATCGCATACAGCGCTTTGTGCAGAGACCGGTGAAGAAGGTCTCGAAATTTTTAAAAATTCTGACGTTGACCTTGTCCTAATGGACATTGAACTGCCCGGCATCAATGGATTTGAAGTAACGCGGCGTATTCGCGAGTTGTTAAAAAATGACTGGATACTGATTATTTTCCTTAGCGCCCAAAACTCCGATGCTGATTTTATCGAAGGGATTGGGGCGGGCGGCGACGCCTATTTGTTTAAGCCAGTAAATGCGGCTGTATTGCAGAGCATGGTATCCGCCATGGGGCGAATTGCTGGGGTTCAAGAGCAGTTGCAAGAAGCCAACCGACAACTCGAATCGATGGCTTATGTTGATCCGTTGACCAAGCTTTTGAACCGCAGAGGAATGATGAACTCGATGGAGCGAGAGTGGTCTCGGTCAAATCGTAACAAGCTAGCGTTGTCTATTTTGCTTTTGGATGTCGATCATTTCAAAGCATATAACGACTTTTACGGGCATTTAGAAGGTGACCGTTGCCTAGAAAGAATCTCCGAAACGCTGCAAAAAGCGACGCTTAGGCCTGCTGATATAGCTTGCCGCTTTGGTGGTGAGGAGTTTCTAGTGCTTCTTCCTGAAACCAGCGCGCAAGGGGCAAGAGAAGTAGGGGTTCGGATTC
>NZ_LWFT01001115.1:0-622 GCF_001635105.1 Oleiphilus sp. HI0079 | reverse complement strand
TGCAGCAACCAAAGTATGGCGGTTGTCCAGGCAAGATAGGTGTATGACGGCTGTGCCAAAACATTTCTCTGTTTAAAAATAAACTCAAAAGCTGAAGTTAGATTAGGCGATAAATGTTCTTTTGCCAGTAATTAGGAGGTGCTGTTGCAGCATTTGAGGCCTTACCAAGGTAAGACATCGCCGTTTGCATGCCAGAACGTACCAGAGTTCCTTGGCTCGAGCGCATCGATACGCTCAGAAAGCTGATTAGCGGCTTCATCTGGTGTGACATTACCATGGCCGCCGATCATTTCGGTACCAACCAAGCCGGGGTGAAGAATCGCAACAGAGATATCGCGTGGAGACAGATCGTGTGCCAGTGACACAGCTGCGGCATTCAGGGCGCACTTAGACATACGATACCCGTAGCGGCCACCGCTGGTATTATCTGCAATTGAGCCCATCCGGCTAGTGATAAAGGCGACTTTTGATCCTGGAACCAGTTTGCTCAGTAATGCCTCTGTAATGCGCAATGGTGCGAGGGTATTTACCTTGATTTGTTGTTCAATGCTCGTGAAATCGAGCTGTCCGAGTTGTTCGTCACGCAATATGCCAGCGTTGTTGATAAGCAAATCTAGATGCG
>NZ_LWFT01001114.1:0-512 GCF_001635105.1 Oleiphilus sp. HI0079 | reverse complement strand
GCAGTTGTTTGAGTCTGTTGGTCTAGCGGATGATGTTGTTGATCTTTGTTTCAAAGGGGTCGCTAGCCGAATTAAGGGAGCGGACTTTGAGGATCTCCAAGCCGAGCAGGAACTGCTTGCGAAGGAAGCTTGGAAGGCGCGCAAGTCGATTCAGCCAGGTGGTCTTCTTAAATACGTGCATGGTCAAGAGTACCATGCCTTCAATCCTGATGTAGTCAATACGGTTCAGCGTGCAGTTGAGAGTGGCGATTACGGCATCTACAAAGAATATGCAGAGCTTGTAAACAAGCGCCCCGCTGCAACTTTGCGGGATCTATTTGTGGTTAGCGCCAATGCCAAAGAAATTCCTTTGAGCGAAGTCGAACCAGTAGAGAATATCTTTCCGCGTTTTGACTCTGCCGCGATGTCTTTGGGCGCTCTGTCGCCGGAAGCGCATGAGGCTCTAGCTGTTGCAATGAATACGTTGGGAGGTCGCTCTAACTCTGGTGAGGGTGGTGAGGATGTCGCCCGAT
>NZ_LWFT01001113.1:0-831 GCF_001635105.1 Oleiphilus sp. HI0079 | reverse complement strand
TTTTCGTGCCCCTTTCCTGCGACCAAAATCACATCGCCAGCTCTCCCATGCTCATAGGCATAACGAATAGCCTGCCCACGATCCTCAATCAACGCGACGGCATCGCTTGAATCAAAAGCGGACTCGATATCAGCAAGAATCAATTTCGGATCTTCGGTTCTCGGGTTATCGCTCGTGATCACCGAGAATGCTGCATAAGTGCGGGCGACCAGTCCCATTTCCTTTCTTTTACCTTTGTCGCGATCTCCACCACAGCCAAACACAGCAATTAACCGGCCATTGCACAGTGGCGAGAGCGTTTTTAGAACATTTTCGAGCGCATCCGGCGTATGGGCATAGTCAACTACCATCAGCGGTTCGCCTGGCGCGCTAAACGTCTCAAGACGCCCTGCGACGGATCGAACTAAATTGATGTTACCCAACTCCTTAGCAGAGTTTTTTCTCGCCAAGGCAACACCCAAAACACAGAGCAAGTTGTAAAGATTGAATTGCCCCAGAAGCGGGCTATTCAGCTCTACACTATCAACACCAACATTGATGACTGCTCGAGTTGTCTTTTCATAACTCACTTGCTGGACAGATATTTCTGCATCGACCTTAGTACTCACTCTGATCTTTCGAGTCTCGGGACGCACCTTTTGAAATATCTTGGATGCATAAGGGTCATCGACATTCACAACGACATAGCGCAACGACGGACAAGCAAAAAGCTGAGCCTTCGCATCCGCATAGTCGTCCATTGTTTTATGGTAATCGAGGTGATCACGACTAAGATTTGTGAAAACCGCACCACTAAAACGCACCCCTTCTACGCGACCCTGAGCAAGACCA
>NZ_LWFT01001112.1:0-367 GCF_001635105.1 Oleiphilus sp. HI0079 | reverse complement strand
CGGGGTGTTCCACAAGTTGGCTAATATTCTGTTTTATGTCCTTCCTGTCTATTTCCAACAACAAAAACCTTAACAGCAATATCTCAATCTCTTCTTCAACTCCGGATAACTTCGTTTCTAGTATTTTCTTGAACCTAGGTTTTTTAGTCGCCAATGAATCTGACATAACATTTTCTACAACGTTCGGTATTGTTGCTCTGATAACAGACAAAAACAATCTAAAGCTGTCTATAGTCTTTTCTCGTTCAGAATCAGACAAATCTTCAGACAGAAACTCTTCTTCTATTCTTGGTAGGATCATTGGTAGCACAAAATTATCATCTAGCAGTGATATATCTGCTTTTATTAAGAAAATATACGAATCCAA
>NZ_LWFT01001111.1:0-800 GCF_001635105.1 Oleiphilus sp. HI0079 | reverse complement strand
TGTTGGAGTCGGGCCTAAACGCGGCATATTTGCGCCCTTCTTTGGCGTACCTTGCGCAACACTCACAACCCCTGAGTGGATTGCCCGCGAGACCGGCTGTACTGTTATACAAATGGCGCAGTTTCGTGAAGGCGATGGCGTCTATAGCGTGCATTTCTTCCCTATCCTTGAGGGTTTTCCGAGCGATAATGCGCTAGAAAATGCGGCCCGGATAAATAAAGGCCTGGAAGAGTCTATTCGAATCCATCCTGAGCAATATTTATGGCTACATCGCCGCTTTAAAACACGTCCTGAAGGGGAACCAAGTTTATACGATTAACGTTGCATCGGGACGACAAAAACACATTAAATATCAAAACGATCACGCTACTTTGAAAAAACAATATGCGCTTTCAAAACCTAAATAGCTTTAACCCGTTCAACACGAGAATTGGCCTGGCTTTGGGCGGTGGTGCTGCCAAAGGGGTCGCACACATTGGCGCCCTCAAAGCCCTTCAAGAAGAAGGTATCGACGTAGATTGCATCTCTGGCACGAGTATTGGTGCCTTCGTTGCGAGTTACTATGCCTTTGGCAAAAGCATTGACGAGATGCGAGAAGTGGCACTCAATCTTACATTCAAGAGCATGGCGAGCTTTAGTTGGAAAGCATCCGGAGGCTTATTCTCGACTGATGCGGTGCGCGAGATGTTAATCAGAGATCTCGGTGATGCGCAGATTGAAGACGCGCAAATTCCGCTTTCGATTGCCGCGACGGACATTTGCACCGGCGAACAAGTCGTTTTTAATTCAGGCTCAGTTGC
>NZ_LWFT01001110.1:0-797 GCF_001635105.1 Oleiphilus sp. HI0079 | reverse complement strand
AGTATCGTACTTATACTTTCTGCATTTTTTAGCTGGCTCGGCGCACGATTTCTGGCATATGAAAGCCCGCAAGGCGCTCTTTTCATCGCCAGAAACACCTTAATTGCGGCGCTCACCTGCGGCCTCTTTCTTCGTTATGCATACCTGGACTTTCTAGCTAAGCAGCGTGAAAAAGCGGAACTTAGCTCGCGCATCGAAGCTCTACAGTCCCGAATTCGCCCGCATTTTTTGTTTAACAGCATGAACAGCATCGCTAGCCTTATCAGCAGCAAGCCAGAACAAGCCGAGAACGCAGTGCTCGATTTATCAGAGCTGTTTCGCGCAACGCTGAACACAAAAAACAGCTATGTCACGATCCGAGAAGAACTTAAGCTCTGCGAAAAATACCTAAATATAGAAGGCTTACGCCTTGGAGAAAGACTCAAGCTCGAGTGGCAAATTGAAGATCAGGTACTGAATTTCCTGATCCCTCCACTTACACTCCAGCCATTGGTCGAAAATGCAATTTACCACGGCATACAGCCCATACCAGAGGGAGGCACAATTCGCTTCGAAGCGTATCTGAAACAAAAAACCATCTATCTTCTTATTTCTAATCCAGTTTCCAGTAAAGAGCAGACGCGTCATGGCAATCAAATTGCTCTTGGTAATATTGCTGACCGCCTCGCTGCGCTGTATTCCGATCAAGCCCTGATCAAAACCAGCAAACTGGACGATGTATTTACAACCACTCTGCGCCTGCCTGCGCGGACATCCAGATAATAGAACTCGCATGCATACTGAACTCACTGTACTCA
>NZ_LWFT01001109.1:0-1003 GCF_001635105.1 Oleiphilus sp. HI0079 | reverse complement strand
GAACGCGGATGCTCAAGTAGTTCCAGCGCCGCGCTATTGCTAATTACCTGAATCTCGGCACGACTTGAGGCAATCTTGCCCGAGCTGTTACTGACTTCGACGAAATAGCTGCCTTCGTCAGACGGGCTTACATTCGTCAGTGTCAAATAGCTGCGTGTTGCGCCACTCAACTTCACCCCGTTTTTAAACCATTGGTAGCGTAAAAAGCCGCCACCTGATGCTACTACTTGAAGGGCTGCTTGTTGTCCATTCAGCAGCGCCGTGCTTTGCGGGTGCTCAGTAATTTGTATGCCACTCAATGCGTCTGTGACATGGACGTGTGCAAAGTTGGAATAGATGATGTGTCCGTTGCGCGATGCAATTGCCCTGTATGCGCCTGAGTCGCTATTTGCTACATCACTAATTTGGAGGGTCGGGCTTCTTTGGCTGGTCAGAAGACTACCGTTCCTTTGCCAGCGGATCTCGACGTTATCGGTGATATTGGTGTTTGCGTTCAACGTTAATGACTGACCACTTACGAGTGTTGCTCCCTGAGGTTGTCTAGAAAAGTCCAGAGCAACGTTTGCTGTATTTACTTGCAGGGTAGCTAGGCTTGAGAAAAGTGTTTGGCCTGCGCTGGAAACGCGAACCTGATAGCTGCCAGCGTCGCTGCCTTTTGCGCTTGCCTTTCCATAAATGGCACTAGTTGCTCCGGGAATCTCTGCGCCATTGTGAAGCCATTGATATTGCAACGCAGATTGTGCGCTTGCGTGAGCGCGAAAATAAAAACTCTCACCCAAGGTCGTACTTCTACTCTCCGGTGATGAGAGGATGCGAAAGCCGCCTTCCGTCGAAGCGCTGTTCGCTTTAGCGAGCAGCGTGTCCATTTGAGTGAGAGTATCCTGTGCCAGCGTCACAGAGAGCTGCTCGGCAATTGCTGCGCTGTTCTTGAATAGATTGCTGGGCGCTATGTCATTGATAGTAATCCCCGCGTCATACCAGCTCTGTGTTTGCGCAAGCTCAA
>NZ_LWFT01001108.1:0-1616 GCF_001635105.1 Oleiphilus sp. HI0079 | reverse complement strand
CGCGTCGATAAAATTCAGGCGGAAAAAACCGCTCGTGCAGAAAAAAAACAACGCAAATTAAATGATCAAGTGCTCGGCGGCGAGCTGGGCGCAGAACAACGTGGACTAATCATCGCCCACTTTGGGCAAACTCTCGATGTCGAGGCACTAGAGGGTGAAAGCAAAGGCGAGATCTATCGTTGCTATGTGCGCGCAAATATTGAAGCACTTGTTACTGGTGATGAAGTTATCTGGCGCCCTGGCACCGATCATAGCGGTATTATTGAAGCCCAACTTGAACGCCAAAGCCTACTTCAACGCCCAGATAACTATGGCCAGCTTAAACCTGTTGCCGCCAACCTTGACCGCATTCTCATTGTCGTAGCGCCAGAACCTACCCCCTTCGCTAATCTTATTGATCGTTACCTGGTTGCTGCGGAAACCACAGGCATAAAGCCAGCGATCCTGTTCAATAAAAGCGATTTGATCAACAACATTAACCGTGAGCTGATTGACGGCCTGATGAACACTTATGAAGCGCTTGGCTATGAGGTACTTCTGACTTCAGCCAATGATGAGCAGGACTGCAGCGAAACGCTTCTTTCTTGGCTTGCCAACCACACCAGTGTATTCGTCGGCCAGTCTGGTGTTGGTAAGTCATCACTAATTCGAACCATTCTAGGAGATCAAAGCATCCGCGTAGGAGAGTTATCGGAAAACACACGAAAAGGCACGCATACGACCACTACTGCAAAGCTATTTCACTTACCTCAGGGCGGCCGCCTGGTCGACTCACCAGGGATTAGAGAATTCGGGCTTTGGCACATTACCGAGAATGAGTTACTTGAAGGTTTTATCGAATTCCGTCCTTTCATTGGCTATTGCAAATTTCGTGATTGTAAACACGAGCAAGAACCAGGCTGCGCAATTCAAAAAGCTTTAGAGGACAACAAAATTTCCTCGTCACGAATGCAGAGCTATCGTCATATATTGTCTACACTAGACGACATCGAAACCTATTAGGCAATGGCAAATGCCCGAACTACAGTCCGAAAAAAAGCAGTATCCGCGCGATATTACGCAATGGCTTGACTACCTTCTAGCGCGCAAGCTCCCTACTGCATTATCTTTGGCGCCAACATGCATAAAGCAAATGGATGAGGGATCGCCAAGCTATCTCGATCTCGCAAGAATACTGGCATCAGACCCGGTGATCTCGCTCACTTTGATGCGTAAAGCCAATCAGAATCCTCGCCAAACATCTGTATTCAGCAAAACACTTGACCATGCGATGAGTATGCTGGGCCATGCTCAGATCCGAGAAGTTCTGACCAAAACGCCTAAACTGGAAACAAAGTACGGATATCGAGCTTACTATCAAGCGCAAAATATCAGCCTCACTCGCGCCAGCCTAGCTCAAACATTTGCTGAGGCAAAAGGCACACAAAAGGGCAACGATGTTTTTTGGGGGAGTCTCTTCGCAGATGCAGCCGAATGGTATTTGTGGTGCTACGCAACACCACTAATGCGTAAGATAGCATCCTGCCCACAAGCGCATCAGAAGCAAGAAGCCGAAGTTCAACTCGGTTGCGACTTGAACGCGTTGCAACTGGAAATACTAAAAGCGCTCAATGCAC
>NZ_LWFT01001107.1:0-804 GCF_001635105.1 Oleiphilus sp. HI0079 | reverse complement strand
TGCTTGCAAAGCACGTCCTGACGCACTCGATCGAACTCGCCTCCTAAAGCAGAATCGCCAGCAATAAACCTAGCCCGAACGAGCGCCTGATGCTCCCACGTCCAAGCATCGTTATGCTGATACTTTTCAAAAGCTGCGAGCGAAGAAACCAACATGCCAGAGTTACCAGATGGCCGTAAACGCATATCTACTTCGTAGCAATAGCCCTGCGTTGTCTGCGCTCCCAGTATATGCACAAGTCGCTGACCTAGCCGGGTGTAAAACAGTTGGTTATTGATCTGCTTATCTCCATCAGTCGAACCAAAATCTTCCGCGTTGTAGATAAACACCATATCCAGATCCGAACTATACCCAAGCTCTATACCGCCCAACTTGCCATAACCGACGACTGCAAAGCCGGCGCAATCTACCGGTTCAATAGCCCGCCCTTTCGCTGATGGATAACCATGCTTTTGCACCAAATTTCGCCATGCGATTTCCATCGCTGCTTCAACACACGCCTCGGCAAGCCAGGTTAAGTAATCACTTACTTTCATGACAGGTAGTACATCGCTTATCTCGGCCGCCGCTACACGCAACATATGTGACTGTTTGAAATTGCGCAGACAATCCATCTGCGCTTCTAAGTCATCCTCAGGAATACGAAGTAAAGACTGGCGAAGCTCATCGCTCAGCGCCTCGCGCGGAGGCGGCGAATATAACGATTTCGGATCAAGTAAATCATCCAAGACCACCGGCGTCGCAGCGATATGATCCGCAAACCATTGGCTTTCAGCGCATAGCTTACAAAGCTGCCGTAGCGCC
>NZ_LWFT01001106.1:0-893 GCF_001635105.1 Oleiphilus sp. HI0079 | reverse complement strand
TCGCCTCCAGGAATAAGGTCCCAGGAGGAATACCCTTCACCGAAATTTTCGCGAGTGCCGCATTGCCGAGCTCACCGCTTTGCATTTGATCCATGAGTTCCGTCACCATGGGATGCTCCCAAGTAACGAAATCCATATCTTCGCGGACCAGCGCTTTTTCACGCTGATAAGTCAGCGTCATCCCTTCATCGGTCAGACAGGGAAATTCCGTTGTTAGCATATGCTCGCCAGGGTGCAATACGAGTGAGCCATCTGATTGATGCTCTTGTTCAACACCATATAAATCGTAAACACGCTGCATGTAAGCGGCGAGTTCTTGGCTCCGTTCCTCAGACTCCAACAACTCTATCAATGCTTGCGCCTCCTCCGTTCGGCAGGAGTTCAATTCCAACAATACATTGCGGCCTTGCTGCATTTCCGCCATCAGCGCTTCTTGATGGCCGCGCACCTCGCTTATAAACTGACTTGCGCCATCAGCGTTGTAATCCGCGGCGTCCAAATACTGTTTGAGGCGATCATCATACTGCTGTTGAATGGCATAGCCTGCCGGGCAACTCGTTTCAAACGCATTCAGCGCCTCATGGAACCAGCGATACCAGCCTTCTCGCTCCGAGCCTTTGATATATGGCACATGAATCTGAACATCGCGCAATTGGCCGATTCGATCCAAGCGCCCGATGCGCTGTTCCAGCAAATCCGGATTCTTTGGAAGATCCAGTAACACAAGGTTGCTCGCAAACTGGAAATTACGCCCTTCACTGCCAATTTCCGAACAGATCAAGGCCTGAGCACCCTCTTCTCGATCAGCGAAATACGCCGCCGCACGGTCACGTTCGATAATGCTCAAACCCTCGTAGAAGGCGCTTGTTCTAAACCCCTGACGCAGGCGCAAA
>NZ_LWFT01001105.1:0-12587 GCF_001635105.1 Oleiphilus sp. HI0079 | reverse complement strand
TATTTTCACATACTTACCCGATCCTTTATAACCGTTACACAATCGAACGAATGCTCTCTTTTTTTGCCCACGCCCTCCCCTACACTAAAACTACATAACAAAGATAATGCGAGTGAAGGGTACTTTTGTGCGAAAAACAATAATAGTTAACCGCTGCGCCTCTCTAGCCAGCTTATCCCTACTAAGTCCCGAGCTCTGGGCAAGCGGAACAGCTCAAAATGACGAGTTGGCACTGAAAGCTTTAATCTTCGGCTCTTTGGCAATTGTTTTTGGTGGTATGAGCTTCGTCCTAGGCAGACTTAACTCCCGCCTTAAGAACAACATCGAGAGCCACCAAGCAACAGAAGTGATGATGTCGAAGCTAAGTAGCGCTGTCACCAACAGCGGTGCAAGTATCGTCATGACCGATGCAAATGGTGTAATCGAGTACGTAAACCAAAAATTTTGCCGAAACAACGGCTATCTTCATCATGAGGTAATTGGTCAAGCCATCGACATTCTCTCCCCAGAGAGAAGAGTTGATGAAGCAGATATTCAGCTTCTCGACAACCGATGCCTTAAAGCCAGCTGGGAAGGAGAAGCGCTTTGTTTGAAAAAGAACGGCGCACAGTATTGGAGCGCAATTACAGTCGCGGCTGTGTATAACCGTGACCGCATCATTACAAACTATGTGATATCCGCCATCGATATTAGCGCATTGAAAGACGCCAACAGTAAAATGCAAAACTTGGCTCTTTTTGACTCCTTAACTGGATTAGCCAATCGCCGCCTGTTTATAGACCGACTCCATCAGTCGATTCTGAGCGCTCGCCGACATAAACACAGTTCTGCGATCATGTTTTTAGACCTTGATCAGTTTAAACGGATCAACGATACCCTTGGACATCAGGCTGGAGACGAGCTCCTGGTTACCATCGCTGAGCGTTTAAAAACCTGTGTTCGTAAACAGGATACGGTTGCGCGTCTTGGTGGTGATGAGTTCACCATCTTGCTCAATGACGTTTCGAACAATGATAAAATTGCCGCTATCGCAGAACATATCCTGACGATTCTTAAAAAGCCCATTAAGCTTGGCAAACACGAAGTCATTATCTCGACCAGCATTGGAATTACCATTGCGCCAACAGACTCAACAAGTAGCGAAACTCTGATGCGGAATGCCGACATGGCCCTTTACAAAGCAAAAGAGAGAGGTCGCGATGGTTTCTGCTTCTTTACCGAAGAACTAAACGTGCGCGCCAGCCATTTGATGGAGATTGAACATGAAATGCGTCACGCGCTAGAAAACGATGAGTTTTATCTCCATTATCAACCCCAGGTCGATCTTAAAACCAATCAGATACAGAGTGTTGAAGCGCTCATTCGCTGGCGCCACCCTACTAAAGGTGAAATATCACCTGTTGATTTTATCTCCATTGCAGAGGAAACAGGCTTGATCATACCCATCGGAGACTGGGTGATGAAAAAAGCCTGTAGTGAAATTCAACAACTCAACGAAAATACAGGCTTAAACATTCGGGTAGCAGTTAACTTGTCGACAAGGCAATTCACCGACTTAAAACTGGTCAATACCGTCGTTGAAGCGCTTGAGCAAGCGGGCATGGACGCGAAAAACCTTGAGCTTGAAGTAACAGAGAGCATGCTCATGGAAGATATGGAAACAGTTATCGACCAACTCAATCGTATCAAAGCCGCGGGATCGACAGTGACAATTGACGACTTTGGCTCCGGTTATTCGTCATTCAGCTATCTAAAAAGCCTCCCTGTCGACATTCTGAAAGTGGATAGAGAATTCGTACGGGATGTCCCTGACGACCTCAACGCCATGGAGATAACGTCAGCCATTATTGCTGTAGCACACAAACTAAATCTTAAGGTGGTAGCAGAAGGCGTAGAAGACATCGATCAGCGGGATTTTCTCAACATTAACCGCTGCGACTATGCGCAAGGCTACCTTTTTAGCAGACCGCTGGGATATGCAGATTTGCGTAAATTCTTTCTTGAAGACCAACAAAACCTCAAACAAGCCGTGTAATTGCAAACCATTGGGAAATGCCGCGTAGAGTCGTTGACTCGCGTGGCGTGAACTACGTCCACCCAAAAATGTTATCTTCTTCGCGTAACAAAGTGTAATCAGAGGTATACTATTGTTACTGAAAATAAAGAATCGGAAGAGAACACAATGCTTAGTATCACCATCCATGTTTTAGAAGTCTTGGCATTAGGCCTACTCGGCTACGTCGGTGCTCGTTCATATACTCTCGCTCGCAAACAATCTTTACAGCTCAAAGGCGCTCACAGCAGCAGAGAAACCCAAAACACATACGATGACGAAATCATCATTGTCGAAGAAGATAAAACTCAAAGCACTTACAACACGCGCATTACGGCTCTCAAAGAGGCACAGATATTTTCCGGAATCCAAATGATTCCAGTTAAACGAGAGTTCACTGATCTATTCAGTCCTCAGCTAGTTTGGTTACGAGATGCCGTCTCTCTTTACTTGATCGGAGCATCTGACTACATCGCCAAAGAAGCGAACTGTGACCTAAAAACCCGAAATAAATTCAATGCACTCGTATTAAGCTCAACGCTAAAACTGAGCGAAGCAGAACTTAGCCAAGCGATCAAAAAAGCGGCGGACCGGGAGCAAGGTAGTGATGAGGAGCAAATGATCATCGCAGGTGCGAAAGCAGCAAAACAATGGAAAGAAACACAAAAAGTAAGTGCAGAGCTAAAGCTTAGATCTCGCCTGAACGACTGGGGCGTGTTCGCTTAGAGCTCTTAGAGTAGTAAAACGACGCACGGACGCGATTAAGAAAAAGCAGAACAACAATAAACAAAAATCGTAGAGCAAAACAATAAGATATAAAAAAACCGCTGAAGCGCAAGCTCCAGCGGTTTTTTTTAAGTCATTCAAGAAGAGCCCTTGCAAACTATTCGCTTAAAGACGCATCTCTATACCTTGAGCCGCCATAAACTCTTTCGCTTCTTGAACCGTATGTTCGCCAAAATGGAAGATACTTGCAGCCAGTACAGCATCGGCACCACCGTGTGTCACACCATCCGCTAAATGCTGCAAATTCCCTACGCCGCCTGATGCGATGACGGGAATAGAGACAGCTTCTGAAATGGCTCTTGTCACGCCTAAGTCATAACCACTCTTCACACCATCCTGATCCATACTTGTGAGCAGAATTTCGCCAGCGCCGTAGTCGGCCATCTTTTTGCTCCACTCAACAGCATCCAAACCTGTCGGCTTACGACCACCATGAGTGAAAATTTCCCAACGCGGCTCCTCTTCGGGGCCACTTACTTTTTTGGCGTCAATAGCAACAACAATACATTGACTCCCAAAGCGCTCAGCCGCTTCTCGAACAAGCTCTGGATTAAAGACAGCAGCCGTATTAATACTTACTTTATCTGCACCAGCGTTAAGCATGTTACGGATATCTTCCAGTTTACGGATTCCCCCGCCCACTGTTAGAGGGATAAAGACGTTCTCGGCGATCTGTTCAACCATATGAATAGTCGTTTCACGCTCTTCATGGCTCGCAGTAATGTCTAGAAAAGTAATTTCATCTGCACCCTGCTCGTCGTACTTCTTGGCAACTTCAACCGGGTCGCCAGCATCTCGAATATCAACAAACTGCACGCCTTTTACAACGCGCCCCCCATCAACATCAAGGCAAGGGATAATTCGTTTAGCGAGCCCCATTACACACGATCCTTCGCGTCACTCGCATCATATCCGCTGTGCAAGTCGCTATAACTTTGCGCTTCTCTAACATCGAGTGTCCCTTCATATATTGCGCGGCCAGTAATGGCGCCACATATTCCATGTTGCGCCTGTGCAGCCAAAGCTTCAATGTCTTTCATATTAGTGACACCACCAGAAGCGATAACGGGAATAGAAGATGCTTGAGCTAGTCGTACAGTCGCCTCAACATTAACGCCTTGCATCATTCCATCACGAGCAATATCGGTATACACAATAGACGACACACCCTGCGCATCAAACTGCTTAGCAAGATCGGTCGCTTCAACACTCGAAACGTCTGCCCAGCCATCGGTCGCAACCTTACCGTCTTTTGCATCTAGACCAACAATAATATGACCCGGGAAGGCCTCACAGGCTTCCTTTACAAACTCTGGTTCTTTTACCGCTTTGGTACCGATAATTACATATTCAACACCGGCATTTAGATAGGCATCAATCGTTTCAAGGCTGCGGATACCACCACCGATTTGAATCGGCAAGTTAGGGAAGCGCTTGGCAATTGCGGTAACGATTTCTTTATGAACCGGCTCTCCATCAAACGCACCATTAAGATCAACTAGATGCAGACGACGAATCCCCTGATCCATCCAACGTCCAGCCATATCAACAGGATCGTCAGAAAACACAGTTGAGTCGTCCATTCGACCTTGGCGTAGGCGAACACATTTACCATCTTTCAGGTCAATAGCAGGGATTATTAACATAGCTTTTTCCAACTTTGGCCGACTTAAACTCGGCCATTCCAATTACTAAAATTCTTGAGCAGCTGAAGACCAGCGTGCTGACTTTTCTCAGGGTGAAACTGCGTAGCAAATACGTTGCCATCCGTAAGTGCAGCAACCACATCAACACCATAGCGACTTTGACCAGCAATTAAACTTGAATCAATTGAGGTAGGCACATAATAGCTGTGCACAAAGTAGAATCGCTCATTATCCTCAATATCATTCCACAGTGGATGTGCATGCTGACGAACTTGATTCCAGCCCATGTGTGGAACCTTCAAACGCACGCCATCTTCTTTTAGATCACTGCCAAAATAGTCTACATCACCATCAAATAGCCCGAGACAGGCGACACCACCGTTCTCTTGGCTGCGCTGCATCAGCGCCTGCATTCCAACGCAAATTCCAAGAAAAGGTCGATCTTTAGACACGTTCGCGACGATCTTATCAACGCCCAAACGATTCATTTCAGCCATGCAATCACGCATTGCCCCAACGCCCGGCAACACAACGCGATCAGCCTCCTGAATGATACTTGGATCAGCGGTCACTATGACCCGAGCGCTTGGCGCAACATGCTCAAGAGCACTAGCTACCGAGTGAAGATTTCCCATACCGTAATCGATAATGGCGATAGAATTCATAGTTCGTCTTACCTAGAACAAAAACGGCAGCGTAATACGCTACCGTCCAATACTACTAATGCGTTGCTAAACTACAGGCAACCCTTGGTCGAAGGCATGATACCGGCCATTCGATCATCAAGCTCAAGCGCCATGCGCAAAGCTCGACCGAATGCTTTAAATACGGTTTCAATTTGGTGATGGGCATTCTTACCCTTCAGGTTATCGATGTGTAAAGTCACTAAAGCGTGGTTCACGAAGCCCTGAAAAAACTCGTAGAACAGATCTGTATCAAACTTACCGACAGAGCCTTTCACAAAGGGCACATCCATCTCTAAACCAGGACGCCCCGAAAAGTCGATAACAACGCGCGACAAGGCTTCATCCAATGGCACATATGCGTGGCCATATCGTCGAATACCTTTCTTATCCCCTACCGCTTTGGCAAACGCCTGGCCCAGGGTAATCCCCAAATCTTCAACCGTGTGGTGATCATCAATATGCAGATCACCCTTCGCATGTGCCTCAATATCAATCAAGCCGTGGCGACAAATCTGATCAAGCATGTGCTCAAGAAAAGGCAAACCAGTATCAAATTTCGCCTCCCCAGTACCATCAAGATTTACGGCAACCTGGATTTGCGTCTCTAGGGTATTCCGCTCGACTTGCGCCGTTCTCGCGCTCATGCATCACTCCAATTGGTTTCTATTAAGGGCCAACCCAGACGTTGCACCCGTTAGGCGCGGAATTATAGCCTGATTCAACGCCTGAGCCTACCGTCAAAAACACAAAACCCCCAGCCAGAGCTGAGGGTTTTGATTCGATTACGACGGCCAAGATTTACTCAGCTTAAAATCACATCAAACTAACCGTTTAATTCTTCCTGAATGTTTTCGATATAGGTATCTACCATTGATGTAAACTCATGCTTAACAACTGGCGCTATGGCCATCTTCAATAGCTTAGGCATCGGCAATTCGAGCTCAGCAGAACTCACTAACCGCGCAGTAGTGCCCGAACCCGACTCTTCCAACGACCACTTACCGGAAACAAGCGCGTTGCCCTCGCCTTTAACCGGAGTCCATTCAACAGTGCCCTCATTCTCATCCGTTTCATACGTGCTTGCGTACACCGTTTGTATCGCATGATCACCCAGACCGACCTTGTCCATTTCCCATCGATAAGTGCCGTCACCAAGATCTATCAGTTGATCCACTTTTGGAAAATGCTCAGCCGATTTTGGCACATCAGAAAGCAAGGCAAACGTCGTCGCCAAATCAGCCGAAACCGTAAAAGACTTATCGATATCAATATTCACTTTGAACGCCATGGAGATTCCTCTTGTCTAATTGTTATTGGCGCGTTAGCGTTAGCGCGCTTGAGACAAATCATAAACACTTCGCACTTAAAAAGCATGTCTCATGACAACAACTCATATTAGATTCTCGGCCAACACACAATTCTCTCTCCTATGATCCCGAATTCTGGCTTTACCTCACAGCTTCTCTCCTGGTTCGACACAAACGGAAGAAAAGATTTACCGTGGCAGATAGACAAAACCCCCTATCGTGTTTGGGTTTCAGAAATCATGCTGCAACAAACCCAGGTGGCAGCGGTCATTGGCTACTATCAAAGGTTTATGCGCCGTTTCCCCACCATCGAGGCGTTGGCCGAAGCGAACGAAGACGATGTGCTCGCGCACTGGGCAGGGCTTGGATATTACGCTCGGGCACGCAACCTACACAAAACTGCCAAAATAATTTCCGAGCAATGGGAAAATGAATTCCCAAGAAGTCTCGAGGAGGTAATGGCCTTGCCCGGGATCGGACGCTCAACCGCGGGCGCAATACTATCCATATCCTTTAAAAACGCACACCCCATTTTAGATGGAAACGTAAAGCGGGTGCTTACCAGACTGCATGACATTGAAGGCTGGCCAGGACAGAAACAGATTGAAAATCAGCTTTGGAAACTAGCAGAACGATATACCCCAAATAAACGCTGCGATGACTACACACAAGCAATCATGGATTTCGGTGCGACGCTTTGCACGCGGGCTAAACCGGAATGTTTATCCTGCCCTTTTGTCGACACTTGCTTAAGCTTCAAGAACGAGACAGTAAAACAACGCCCCTCATCAAAACCGAAAAAACCGAAGCCTGTTAAAGAGCTATGGATACTTAAAATGGAATACGAAGCATCCATTTTGTTTGAGAAAAGACCCTCTACAGGAATTTGGGGAGGGCTTTACTCACTCCCCGAGCTAAGCCGAGAATTTAGCTTTGATGAAATAGAACAGCAAGTTGAACAAAGCCTAGGGCTACGCTGTTTGTCGATTGCTGAAGAGACGCCCTTTAAGCATATCTTCAGTCATTACACGCTCATGGCATACCCAGTACAAATTAGCTGCGCAAAACCAAAGAATGTTATTTCCGAAAACACCCTGGAATGGTTAGGCCGAGACGAGATCAAGCAGAAAGGCTTGCCTGCGCCAATTAGCGCGTATCTCAGACGATAGGTTAGATTAGAAAGACTGAAACAAAAAAGCCTCGCTATAAGCGAGGCTTTCGAAATAATGGTGCCCGGTCGCGGAATCGAACCACGGACACGGGGATTTTCAATCCCCTGCTCTACCGACTGAGCTAACCGGGCATGTTTTATACAGTGTTGCTTCACTGGGCTTTACCTACTCCAATACGCTTAGAACGATGGGGTTGGATTAGCGCTTCGTTGAGGCTGTGCCTTCAACGGGGGCGTATTAAAACCGTTTCGATTTATTGAGTCAAGCAGTTTTATTCACTAAATGCGAACTCACTAGAAACTGGTTATTTTGTAGGCGGAACATAGCCTTCAGCCTGCTCAAAATCGTCATTACTCAAGAACTTTTCCATTTGTTCCTTCAAAAATTTACGCGCAGATGGGTCCATCATATTAAGGTGTTTTTCGTTGATCAGCATCGTTTGATGCGCCTGCCATTCTTTCCAGGCTTTCTCTGACACATTCTCATATAGATCTTGGCCAGCAGCGCCCGGCATCGGCGGAACAGCGATTCCAGGCAACTCCTCTTGATATTTTCGACAGAATACTTTTCGCGTCATTTAGCATCTCATTGAAGTTTTTAAATACAAAGCGGAGTGTAGCTTTTCCAGAATAAAAACAACACATTCTGAGCAAAATCACCCCGACCGCCAGACAAAACGGCCATCCAATGACCTAAGATCTTCAATCGAGTATCGATCACATTTTTTCGACCGCTATGGCAATCGCTGTGGTATGTCGAATAACCACCTGACGACCAACATAAGATTCTAAAAGCTCAACATCGGGCCGAACCTCCTGCTCAACGGTCTTACCATTAGAAAACACCAAAGTCGCGCTATGATTTTCCAAATCAACCGCTGTTACGGTCGCAACCAGCTCGATCACCTCAACAGATGCAGAACCAGGCGATGAGGCATCAGGAGACACACCACCGGTGAGCGCGGCACGATCCTCTACGTACTTGTCTTCATCACTTAAGTAAACCACCTGTTCCTCGATATACTCGATCGACACATCATCGCCCTTTGAAAGCGCATCAAACTGTCGAACCTCAGGCCCCAAAGTCATCGTTCTGCTATTCCCTTCCGCATCAGTTAGGGTGACAGAACGCTTCTGATAGTCGATATCAGTAACCTTCGCCTCAATTTTAGAGGTACGGGTAGCAACGCCACCTGGCACCCCTTCGACGATCTCTTTTTTCTCATCCACTTTAGCTTCTAGAGGCTTATCTACCTTTTGGCTCGTCGAAGCGCAGCCCGCGAATAAGCTAAAAATCAGAATAATAATGCCAAGCAATGGAAAAGCATGGGTATTTCGTTTCATTCCAGTGTCTCCGTGTAATTCGTTTTTGTTATCAAAGTCGATACTAAGCCGCCTAAAAGTCTTGGTTTCATCCTAACCAACTGCAACGAAACAGGGAATAGCTTCATGCCAATCGTCATTCAAATAGAGCGACTTAAAAGCCGCAATTGCATTTTGACGAGTTTAACTGTTGTTTTTCAGTTTTGTGCGCCCTATCCTCAAACGCGAAAACGAAAACACATTCTTCACGGCTTACACGGAGCGCTTTATGGCACGTTTTGAGAACATCCTCGGCACGATTGGCAATACACCATCCATCAAGATAAATAAGCTAGGCCCAAAGCACGTTAATATGTTCGTTAAAATGGAGGCATTCAACCCAATGGCTTCTGTAAAAGATCGCCTAGCTCTAGCCGTTATTGAAGATGCCGAGAAATCCGGAAAATTAAAACCAGGCCAAACAGTTATAGAGGCCACCAGTGGAAACACGGGTATCGGCCTTGCGATGGTATGTGCGCAAAAAGGCTACCCTCTTGTGGTGACAATGGCCGCCAGCTTTTCAGTAGAACGACGAAAGTTAATGCGTTATTTGGGCGCCAAGGTTGTCATTACACCGGCTCCCTTAGGTGGCCAGGGAATGTACGACAAGGCCGTTGAACTTGCTAAACAAAACGATTGGTTTCTAGCGCGTCAATTTGAGAACGAGGCCAACGCAGACTTTCACTCAAAAACCACTGCCGAAGAGATCCTCAGCGACTTCTCTGACATTGGTTTAGATTATTGGGTAACAGGTTACGGAACTGGCGGAACGCTAAAGGGCGTATCTCGAGTCCTGCGTGAAAAAAGTCCATCGACAAAAGTCATCGCGACCGAGCCTTCTGGCGCAAATTTGCTTGAGAGTGGCGTACAGCAGGAACGCAATGCTGATGGTTCGCCGGCCAAGCCGCACGAGGCTTTCTCCCCACATCCTCTTCAAGGCTGGACACCAAACTTCATTTCCAAACTGACCGAAGATGCGGTCAATTCAAAGTACATTGACCAGCTGATCACGGTAGATGGGCCTGAGTCGATTCAATGCGCACAGCGCCTAGCGCGAGAAGAAGGTGTCTTTGTCGGCATTTCTGCCGGAGGTACCTTCGCAGCCGCCCTGAAAGCAGCTGAGAGCGCGCCTGAGGGTAGCAATATGCTAGTCATGCTTCCGGACACTGGCGAACGCTACTTGAGTACGCCATTGTTTGAAGGAATCGAGATTGAGATGAATGAGGAAGAAATCGCGATCTCAAAATCAACGCCAAGCGCTCAAATGGACTGACACTCCAAATTTGATTCTGCCAGTTTTAGCCCTGCACTCTTGCAGGGCTTAGTTTAGCTAGCTCTGCTTAGTTAGATTTAGTTAGTTAGCTTTGCTTAGTTAGCTTTGGTTAGTTAGCTTCGGATTAAAATTCAACTGTAACTTTCTAGCAGCCACGGCTTTTTAATCATACTATTGCGTCATCTAATCGTCCCAATTCAACAAGAGCCTTTCGAATGAAACTGAATGTTAAAGCCAGCCTACTGAAACCCACCATCGCCATAGCGCTTGCCCTTTGCAGTCTGTCGGTAGCGGCGGTTGAGCGAGATGGTGTCAAACTGAGTGTTGGCGCGTTCTTTTCTGATATCGATAGCAGCATTGGTTCTGCCCTGATCGGCGGCAACACCGACCTGCAAGGACAGGCAAGCTTTGAAGCCGATTTACGTCTTCAGGACAGCAGCACCCAGCCCGTTTTTGATCTTGAGTGGAATTTCAAAAAAGCCCACATGCTATCGCTGAATTATTTTTCACTGGACCGCGATGGTTCTGTGATCAATTCAAAAGAATTTTCGATGGGTGAAAATGTGTTCAAAACAGGAACACAACTAGATACCCAGTTAGACTTAGACCTCTGGCAACTACGCTATGGGTATGCGCTTCATCAAACAGACGTTTCGGAATGGACGGTCACGGGCGGTTTGCACTTAATCTCATTTGATATCGGATTTCGAGGCACTGTTGCGAGCGATATTGGCGGAGGTTTGACACAAGATATTCAAGCAAGCACAGGATTTAATAACACCATTCCGCTACCGAACATCGGAACCTATTACACGCACAAGTTAGCGGAACAGTTAAACGCGCGTATAGACGCCCAGTATTTCGATATTAACATCGACACACTAGACGCACGAATGATCGCGTTTGATGCGGGCATTGAGTACTTTCATACGCCCCAACTATCAATATACACAGGCCTAAGTTATTACGATGTAAAGGCACTTTATACTCAGGATATTTCTGCAAATAGAGACATCGATTGGGATGTGAAGCTGCAATATTGGGGCCCTCAAATTTCTATGGGTTACACGTTTTAAAGAACGACGCGGCCAAGTCCAATAGAAATCCCAAATACCTTAGAGTAGAAGAAGCAACGCGCGCCATACGAGCGCGCGTTACTATCAGGAAAGCGGCGAAAAAACGCTCACCGCAAAGACCGCGTTATGAAACATGTCACGACACATTTCACTACGCAGGTCGCTTCACATTTCACTTCACACTACATTTTCTCAACAGCAATCGCCATTGCCGTAGTGTGCTTAATAACTACTTCTCGACCAACATGCGACTCAAGCAGTTCTACGTCTGGACGCACAGCCTGAACAACAGTCGT
This sequence comes from Oleiphilus sp. HI0079, assembly GCF_001635105.1. Lineage (NCBI taxonomy): Bacteria > Pseudomonadati > Pseudomonadota > Gammaproteobacteria > Oceanospirillales > Oleiphilaceae > Oleiphilus > Oleiphilus sp. HI0079. Next base: position 931 of record NZ_LWFT01001105.1, on the reverse strand, counting down.
TCCATCAGAGAACGTAAGGGTTGCGGTATGGCTTTCTAAATCCACAGCGCTTACCGTTGCGACAACTTCAACTACCTCAACGGCCATTGCGCCAGGCACTTCGCCTTCAGCCGCTACAGCCTCGGCAACAGCCACACTGTCTTCAGAATGCTCATCAACGTCGTTAACATAAACAACCTGCTCTTCGACATATTCAATGACGACCTTGTCGCCCTTGCTAACCTGATCAAAGTTTACAACCTCAGGCCCAACCGTAATAGTTCTGCGATTACCCTTGTCGTCTTCTAAGCTAACGGATCTTTTTTCGTAATCAATTTCAGCAACCATCGCTTCCATTTTGGCAACGCGAGTAGCTACACCGCCAGGCACACCATCCAAGGTAACAACCGTTTCATTGACCTTGCTATCCAATGGCGCCGTCGTGTCTTCCTTCGCTTGACCGCACCCTGCGATCAACGTCAAAGCCAATGCACTAGCACCAAGTGATGGAAGTGATGGAAGTGATTTAAGACTCTTTCTCATTGTTTTTCTCCAACTGATTATTTTCAACGTTGTTTTAAGGTCACGCACTAATAACGATGCGTCACCGAAAACAGGTACATCTCTCCATCAATATCAAACTTACCTACCGATTTGGAGAGATCTAAGTCTGCGTCAATATGGCGCACATTGAGGCCGATCCAAGTATCTTTCGTCACACCCAGATCAACGCCGACGCGCGCATACCAACCAATACCAAAATCATTATCGCTATTGCTTCCCTCTTCCGGGTCAACAGGGATGTCATCTTCGCTCTGTTCCAAGTCTTCGCTTTCTGCTCGAGCATAAACAAAAAGTGGTCCGGCACCGGCATAAAACCTCAAACGATCAGCAGGCTTAAACGAACCGTAGGCTCCCAGAAACGTCTCAAACAAGAAAAAGGAATTGTCGA